>UQVI01000090.1 GCA_900544515.1 uncultured Oscillospiraceae bacterium
TTGTTATTTTTTGGACAATATAAAATAAAAATATCCGTATATACAAGAATGTACAATCGGAATTGACCGATTGTACATTCTTATCAAAAAATATCAATTATTTATTCAGCATTATTTGCCTTAGCAGCAGCCTGGATTTTAGCTTCAATCTCAGCCTCTTTCTTTGCTCTGAATTCCTTAATCTTATCCTCATACTCAGCCTCATTGAACTTATATCTGAGCATTGGGAAGATCTGAAGAATAAGACCGATTGAGCCAAGAACTGTAAGCATAAAGAAGATTGCATTAAGAACAGGCATATGATTTGCAATCATAACCTCTCTTGTCAGCTGGCCTGCGTCCTTAAGTGCAGTAAGCTCTGTTGACATTGTTGAATAACCAAAAGCATTAACAATTGCCATAACGATAAGATTGAATAAAGCGATACCAATCTTGTTCACAAGACTCTTAAATGAGAATACGGCACCCTCAAGTCTCTCACCTGTTTCCATCTCAATAACGTCAACAGCATCTGAGAAGATAGCCTGAAGAAGAACCAGACCCATACCTACCGGGAAGTTTGTGAAGAAACGGCATACGCAGTATACAACAAAGCCGATTCTTGCCTGTGTAAGATTTTCACTTGTGTAAGGAACAACATACTGGCAAACAACAAATACTAAAATATTTGCAATTGCACAAATCCATGACATATGTATAAAGAGGGTTTTCTTATCCATCTTCTTAAGCAAAGCAGGTACAATCGCCATTGAAAGCATATAGGAAACACCGCTGGAAATACTGAGTATCGGGAAGAGAAGTCCTTCCTCTGTAAGATTAGGATTAAATCCTACTGTACTTTCTACCCATGAATTCAATGCAGGGAAATCGAAAATGCCGTAGCAGTTCCACTTAGCAAAGAACATAAGGAACATTGCACCGAGATTAACGATTGCATAGAAGAATGCGGAAGCAAGAATAGCTCTCATATTTTTGTTACCAAACACAATTTTAAGAGCTTTTCTGTATTTAATCGGCTCTTCTTCAATATAAACCTTTTCCTTGATGCCAAAGAAAGAAATGAAGATTGGTATACCTGCCAATACAGCAAATACGATTGATGCGACAAAGAAGCCCTTTCTTGCATCTTCAAACGCATATACAATTGGGAAGAATACAATTGACGGAAGAATTGTTCCGATTGAACCGAAAATGTTACTGATTGAAATCGCACTAACCCTTTTCTTGTTTTCTGGGAAAACAAGAGGAGTAAGACCCTGATAAGGAATATCAATAGCGGTATAGAAAGTATAAAAAATAAGATAAGCAGCAACTGCATACCAGAAATTACCTGTATTAACAGCCTCATTTGATCTGATGATATGGAAGCCGTCACCAATAGTGGCAATTGTTGAAGCAATATCAATCTGAGAAATTGCAAAGGAACCGGAGTTAACAAAATCAACCGGAGCAAACAACAATATAAGACCAACCATCATCGGGATAACCATCCAAATAAGATACGGACGACATTTGCCCCATTTTGTTCTAGTCTTATCAACAATCATACCCATCATCGGGTCATTGACAGCATCCCATACCTTTGTGATTGTAAGAACCAAACCAGCACCTACCATACCCAAACCGAGATTGTCTGCCAAATAAACATTGAGTGCATTACCGATAACATTAATAACAGTAAGCAGACCAAACGGAAGCAGTGAAAAGGCGAGTATTTCCTTAACGCTGGCATCCTTCAGATTAATCATTTTTCTTTTTGCCAAAACATCCACCTCTTAATTAAAAAATACGCACGGCAAACACACCGTGCGCTCACATAACTGGTATTATAGCATATTTCCTCTTAATTTGATATCACAATTTATCCACTCAGAGAAAATTTACGTTTTGCATAAATAAAACGATGTTTTTTTGTGCAATATAGACATACATTTTCATGTAATTATCAAATACAACCATTGCTTTTCAATCATTATTTCAGCAGTGGTATCACTTTCTCAGTTACCTTTTCAAATCCAAATACATTAAGATGGAGTCCGTCATATGTATAATCCGCCTTCAAATCACCAGCATTATCCGAAAGTTCCTTTGTAAGATCAAGAAATGTTACCGAGTGCCTTTCGGCAAGAGTTTTAATTTTTGCATTCAGCTCAGGAATTTTTGCATTTTTCTTTTTATTATATCTGTTCATCTTAGCATTAACCGGATAAACTGCCTGCAAAATCACATTTGCACCACTGCATTTTTCTGAAATCATAATCAGTATTTTTTCAATATTATCAATAGTATCCTGCATAGGTACACCATAGCCAAAATCATTTGTACCAATGAGCAGAACGATATTAGACGGCTGAATATTAAGCACATTACTTTCAATTCTTTCAAGGAGTCTGTCACTGGTGTCACCGCTGATTCCTCTGTTGTATACTGCAAGACCGCTCTTTGCTGTATAATCCGCATAAAGCTCCGTATGATTCAAGATTTCCGTTATGGAATCCCCTGCCAGAACCGTTTGCCCCATTTTACAATAATGCTTATTAAGATGTTCATAGTTAATCATCTTATTTCTTTTCTCTGCATTGTATTCCGTTTTTACCTTTTTAAATAATCCCATAGACGACTCCTCCAAATCAAACAAAAGCACGGACAAAAGTCCGCGCTTTATACTTAATATATTACTGCTCAACAGGATAAACAGAAACCTTTTTTCTGTCCTTACCCATTCTCTCAAACTTAACTGTACCATCAATAAGAGCGAAAAGAGTATCGTCCTTACCAATACCTACATTATTACCCGGATGAATGTGAGTTCCTCTCTGGCGGTAAAGAATATTACCTGCAAGAACAAACTGACCGTCAGCTCTCTTAGCACCGAGACGCTTTGACTCTGAGTCACGACCGTTCTTTGTAGAACCCATACCTTTCTTATGAGCGAAAAGCTGTAAATCTAACTTAAGCATTGTTACACCTCCGATAAATAACTTTTATGTTTTCAGGATAGTCCTTTTCAAGCTCTGTCAAATGGAGCTTCAGTCCATTCAGAATATCCTGTGCTGATGATGCATTTTCAAGTATCATAAGCTTAAGATACCCGTCATCAGACTGTGCGTCGGCGTCAAGACCAAGTATTTCCGTAACTGTGTTGGCAGCCATAAGACAAGCACTGGAAACAAATGCACAAATCACATCTTCTCCGCTTTCTCCGCTATACGCGTGACCGCTCGCCAGAAATCCGCAAAGACCGTTGACACCGGTATAAAATTCTATTTCAATCATTATGCATTAATCTTGGTAATCTCAACCTTTGTATATGGCTGACGATGACCCTTCTTGCGCTTCTCGTCCTTCTTTGGCTTGTAAGTAAATACAGTAATCTTCTTACCCTTGCCATTCTTAAGAACCTTAGCAGCTACAGTAGCATCTGCGCAATCCTTACCTGCTTTAAAGCCGTCATCAGTACCAACTGCAAGAACATTATCAAATGTAACCTCTGCATCAGCTTCAGCATTGAGCTTCTCAATATAAAGAACGTCGCCCTCTGAAACCTTGTACTGCTTACCGCCTGTTACAACAACAGCGTACATAATTCAAATCTCTCCTTATCCAAGTCTCGCTACGATAGGTGTATATATAATGTATATAACTTAGACCTATAATATGCGGCTTAATGATTATACCACAAATACAGATATTGTCAAGGATTAATTGAATTATTCTTCAGCGTTAGCGGGCTCGGAGTCAACATTATCTTACAAAGCACCAAATTCCCTTTGCGGCAGATTTCATTTATTCTAATCTCGCAAGGCATACACAATCATTTTGACACCAAATTTATAACCAACCTCAAATGCCTGATATTCACATTCAGCGCACAAACTTATAGATAGATTATGAAACTCTTCCAAAATCTCTTTTCCGTCCTCATTAAGAAATTCTGATAATTCGTCGTCACATTCTGATATCATATCCAATAATTGCTGATATCTTTCGCTATGGCACATAGTCAAATCAAGGCCCTTACCGCCATCCCATATATTTCTCAGTATTTCTTCAAACATATTTATCACCTCATTAATTATAGTTCACATATGAACTAAAGTCAATAGTTAACTTATGAACTATGATAAAATTCACTAAGAGGTGAACCCTAATGGAATACTATGAAAGAATAAAAGAATTACGAGAAGATAAGGACAAAACGCAAAAAGAAATAGCAAGCATATTAAAAACCTCGCAATCCTATTACAGCCAATATGAAACGGGTAAAAGACGATTGCCGATAGAACATCTAACAACATTATGTATTTTTTACAATGTATCAGCTGATTATATATTAGGATTACCTAAAGGATTAAGCCATCCCGAAAGGTAGAATATGTATACTATATAAAAATAAATTTATGCTTTACAAATTCTTACAGTTGTGATATAATCAACTCGCTGTGACGGATTACACGGTTATGGGTGCAAGCCTATTCAGGAGTCACCTATCCCATTACTGAGTTTTCCGACAATCGGCAAATACTATTAATGAGGTGAAAATTATGACACAGGCTGAAAAGCAGGCAATCATGGCAGAGTATGCTACACACGAAGGCGATACAGGTTCTCCTGAGGTACAGATTGCTGTACTTACAACAAGAATCAACGAGCTTACCGCTCACCTTAAGGTGCATAAGAAGGACCACCACTCACGTCGCGGTCTTCTTAAAATGGTAGGTCACAGAAGAAACCTTCTTGTATATCTTTACAACAAGGATATTGAAAGATACCGTGCTCTTATCAAGAAGCTTGGTATCCGTGATACTCTCGACAAATAATTTGTCAAATAGGCAAGCATCTGATCGGTGCTTGCCTTGTTTTCCTTTATTTCAGGTTGTTGAATTCAGCAATCCTGCTTAACGCAGTAATCAAAGGAGGGGCAGACAATAGTAGTAAATTGAGCACGTAACTGCACGTTATTTGTTGAATTTATTACTATTGCACCTCCTTTCATTAAATAAAACTTATCAGAAATGAGGTATGTAAAATGTTTTTCAAAAACTTTAAGGTTTGGGAAACTGAGCTTGCCGGCAGAAAGCTCACACTTGAGACAGGCAAAATGGCAGGACTTGCCAATGCGTCTATCCTTGCCCGTTACGGCGAGACAGAGGTACTCTGTAACGTAACAGCATCTGCTAAACCACGTGAGGGCGTTGACTTCTTCCCACTCTCCGTTGACTATGAAGAAAAGATGTATTCCGTAGGAAGAATTCCGGGCTCTTTCTTAAGAAGAGAAGGTCGTGCAAGTGAGAAGGCTATCCTTACATCACGCTGCATTGACCGTCCTATCAGACCGCTTTTCCCTAAGGATTTAAGAAATGATTGTTCCGTAGTTGCAACCGTTATGTCTGTTGATCCGGACTGCTCACCTGAAATCACAGCAGCAATCGGTGTATCAGCAGCAATCGCAATTTCAGACATTCCTTGGGACGGTCCTATTTCATCTGTAAACGTTGGTCTTGTTGACGGTGAAATCGTTATCAACCCAACACTTGAGCAGAGAGAGAAAACCGACCTTACACTTACAGTTGCATCAACTGCTGACCTTGTAGCTATGATTGAGGCAGGCGGTAACGAAATTGATGACGACACCATGTTCAATGCGATTATGGCAGGTCACGAGGAAAACAAGAAGATTGTTCAGTTCATTCAGGGCATTGTTGATGAAATCGGCAAGCCTAAGTTTGCTTACGAATCATCAGATCCTGATCCTGAAATTATGGCTGAGATTGAGGAATTCTGCATTGAGGACGTAAAGAAGGCTCTTGACACAGACGATAAGCTTGTTCGCGATGAGGCTCTCCTCCCTATCTATGCAGCAGTTCACGAAAAGTTTGACGAGCGTTTTGAAGGCAACGAGGGCAAGCTTGACGAGATTATGTATCTTGTTCAGAAGCACGTTGTTCGAGCTTGGCTCAAGGACGAGCATAAGAGAGTTGACGGCAGAGGCATTGACGAAATCCGTCCGCTCAACGCTGAGGTTGATTTACTCGCAAGAGTACACGGCTCAGGTCTCTTCACAAGAGGTCAGACACAGGTACTTTCCGTAACAACTCTCGGTCCTATCAACGATTCACAGCTTCTTGACGGTCTTGATGAGCAGACTGAAAAGAGATATATCCACCACTACAACTTCCCATCCTACTCTGTTGGTGAAACAAAGCCATCAAGAGGTCCGGGCAGACGTGAAATCGGTCACGGTGCACTTGCTGAAAAGGCACTTGTTCCTGTTCTTCCGTCCGTTGACGAGTTCCCATATGCAATCCGCGTTGTATCTGAGGTTCTTTCTTCAAACGGTTCAACATCACAGGGCTCAATCTGCGGCTCAACACTTTCACTTATGGCTGCAGGTGTTCCGATTAAGGCTCCTGTTGCAGGTATCAGCTGTGGTCTTATCACCGGTGACGAGGGTGTTTACGGCGACTTTATGACAATGGTTGACATTCAGGGTCTTGAAGATTTCTACGGCGATATGGACTTCAAGGTTGCAGGTACTAAGAAGGGTATCACTGCAATTCAGATGGACCTTAAGGTACACGGTCTTACACCCGAAATCATCAAGGAAGCATTTGCTAAGACTCACGCAGCAAGAGATTATATCCTTGATGAGGTTATGCTCCCTGTTATCAGCGAGCCGAGAAAAGATCTTTCAAAGTATGCTCCTAAGATGTACACTCTTACCATTAATCCTGATAAGATTGGTGACGTTATCGGTAAGGGCGGCAAGGTAATTCAGGAAATTCAGGCTGACTACGATGTTAAGATTAATATTGAAGAGGACGGCAGAGTATTCATCAGCGGTGTTGATGCTGACAAGTGCGAGGGTGCTGTTAACATCATTAATCTTATCGCTACTGATCCTGAGGTTGGCACCTTCTATAACGGTATTGTTACAAGAATTATGAGCTTTGGCGCATTTGTTGAGATTGCTCCGGGCAAAGAGGGACTTGTTCACATTTCAAGACTTGACATCAAGAGAACTGAGAAGGTTGAGGATGTAGTAAATGTCGGCGATTCCATTGCAGTAAAATGCATTGAAATTGACGATCAGGGAAGAATCAATCTTTCAAGACGTGATTATTTAATCGAGGTTGAAGGCTTAACACCTGAAAATGAAATTGACGATTCTCCGAGAAAGCCAAGAAGAGATAATCATCGTCCAAGACGTTAAACAAGATATACACACCTTTTACAACAACAGCCTTAACGGTCGACAGTAACTGTTAAGGCTGTTTCTTTTATATATTTCCGTTGACTTTATGCTGATTTGAAAAATTGGTTTTTGCATTTTACAGAATCTTTCAGGAGTTATATATGGATAAAATTAAGGTCTGCTCAAAACAATTTAAGGATGAACACGGAAGAGAAAGAATATTGTACGGTATAAATATGGGCGGCAAGAACATATCTCATATAAAAGCACATAAAAACACCAATTCTATGGATTCACTAAAGAATGATATACGACATCTTCATACGCATGGATTGAATACAATCCGCTATCTTCTCAACTGGTCATACTTAGAGCCTGAACCTTATAAGTATAATGAAGAAGCACTCAATGACATTCAGGAATTAATGAACTTATGTGTCCCAGAAAATATTTACGTGTACCGCGATATGCACCAGGATTTATACAGTGCATTACTGATATTGAAAAAGCCGATCTTACTGCACTGCGCAGCAATGGTGCACCTGTATGGACATGTGTAACAAACGGCAAAAAGATTCGGCAATCATCCGGCATTGCTTGGATTTGATATTTTCAACGAGCCGTTTCCATATAAATATGATAAAAATAAAACGGTACAATTGAAAGCATCAATTGTACCGTTCTTTATTATCTCTTAGTAGTTACCGATTTCGTCGTACACCAAGGGGAATAGATGTTGTAGTTCTTTCCGTTGAACTTTGTCACCTTGTAG
>UQVI01000091.1 GCA_900544515.1 uncultured Oscillospiraceae bacterium
CGGCAGTGAGTATACAAAGGCCTATGAAACAAGCTGGGATGAAAATGGTAATCTTATATTTACCGAGTAAAGTAAGTACGAAACAACTGAATCGCTGATTTAATAAAAGCAAATGAGATACCTTTCAGTATCTCATTTGCTTTTTATGTTCTTGATGATTCGGGTTATGAGTTTTGTGATTCCTGTTCCTGTTATTACAAATACATAAGAAAAAATCAAGTGTGCAAGTCCATACATTATTCCGACTTCAAAAGCCTGATCTTCACTCCAGTACAGATAATTTGACGGAAAGAATGAAATCAGAACAATCCATGGGAAAATGGCTTTCAGTTTAAAGCTGATATTTGTTAAACCGAGCAGGAGTGATACAAGAGGTGTGACAATGAAAGCCAGACCTAAAAGCAGTCCCATTGCATCAGAAGGGCTTGCACCGATTGTGAATCCGTAAATTGCTACAACCTCCACAGCAACAAACAGAGCATAGATTATTTTATGCAGACTGCTGATTTGCTTTTTATTCGTTGTCAGGGTATTTACAATGGTTTCTTCATATTTTTCTATTTTCTTTTCTTCTTCGATTGTTTCACCGATTAATATTTCATTTACAGATACTTCCAACACCTCTGATAATGGAATTAAAAGTGAGACATCGGGTATGCCTTTTCCTGTTTCCCAGCGTGATACTGCTTTGTCAGTTACACCAAGCTTTTCAGCAAGCTGCTTTTGAGTGAGATTTTTCAGTGCTCTTTGCTCCTTGATAAATTCACCGATGATTTTGTTGTCCATAGCTCTTCCTCCTTTGGCTTTATTATATAGCAACGATTAAAAAAAGTCACCCTATGTATCATAGAGTGACTTTTTCTAGTCTTTATTTACCGCATATAAGCAGATAACAGTGATTGATATCGCTGTTATTTTTATTAGAAAATCAAATAGTATTAACATTGTTTTTTATTTTTTCTCTGAGTTTTTGCAATCTCGTTCTTACAGCTGAAGAGCTTAAGCCAAGCATTTTACCGATTTCATTGCTTTTGTAGCCCTGACCGGTGAGTATCAGCAATTGCTTATCCTGAAAGTTGACAACACTTTGCATTGACAGTTTCAGGTCAACATCATCCGTAAATGCATTGTTATCGCGTATCTCAAAATCATTTGCAAGAGATATGGTATCAAGCATCATAGCTTTTTGGCGATACCTGTCACAGCGTACATTTTTTGCTATGCGAAAGATGTACGCTTTTTTATTTTTTATGAACTGCATATTCGCAATCCAGCTCCAAAGCTGCAAAAAGGTTTGCTGTGTCAGGTCCTCAGCCTCATCAGCGTCAAACTCCTTTTTGAAATAGGATAAAACCTTTTTATAGTGTTTTTCATATAGCTCGTTAAAGAGTGTGACACAGTTCTGATTATTATCCATTAACTTCTATTTTGTTTCCTGCTGTTGCAATTGTCTGTATATAGCCTAAAATACTGCTGTCGCATTTTATGGTTGCTCCTGCCACAAAGTAAATCTGCTTGCTTTTCAGTAATTCAAGTGTGACATCATTGTATATTACCATATTTCTGCCTGCAGCAATAACTGTGTTGTCCTTTAAGTTCTCAAGGAAAAGACTGTCAATTTTTGCATCGGACGGAAGAAGTTTTGTATCCTGTATTTCAAATGGGACTTTTACGCAGGAGCCGTTTTGTATTACAAAATTAATTCTTGTGCTGCCGTCGTAAATGGTTGTTCCGTTTGAAAAAATTTCAACCGGCTCATTACTTTCAATTTTCTGAATAACGCCTAACCCATTGATTAAATGAATTGCGTTTTGTGTGTAATTTGCCTGATTGAGCATCGTTGCACCATTGAAGGTAACGATTTTTTTATCATCAGGCAGGTTGAGCGTCGCTGCAACATTTTTGACTTTGATATTGCCGTATGCCGTCATAAGTTCCTCACTTGGATTTTCCGAGAAAACGACACAGGCAGAATTTAATAGTTTTACATTTTCAAGTGCCTGCGGTGTGTATTTTCTTAAATCGAGTATTGCTTCATTAATGATGTGCTTTTTCTTATTTCTGTTGAAGAACATAAATTCTCCGCCTTTCTTTGTTGATTAAGAGCTCTTCACCTATATAGACGTTGGAAATATCAAAAGTGTCTGCACATATTGAAAATTTTTTTAACTAAAAAGACACGGCGTTTGCCGTGCCTTATTAAAATATGTGTTTATTAACCATTAAGTATTGCAAAGTTTTCTTTATTGCATTTATAAAGATTCTGGAAAACTCTGAAGTTTTTATCATAAACCTCTTTGTGTGCCTTGTTAGGGTGGTAAACGGTTTTTGCAGGGATAAGCTTTTTAACATCTTTCATAGTCGGAATAACACCTGTTCCTACTGCGATACAAGCTGCTGCGCCGACTGCACCAATATTCTGAGGCGAGTCAACAACCTCAACATCTCTCTGCAGGATGTCTGCGAGAATCTGACAGGTGGTTTCGCCGAGTGCACCGCCGCCGCAGAAACGTATAGCTTTTGAAGTTGCAACCTTCTTTTCCTGTCTTTCAAGCATCCAGCGCATATGGAAACAGATTCCTTCAACAACTGAACGGATAAGCTCCGTCTTTCCTGTTTCAAGACGGATATTGAAGAACATACCTGCTGCATTCGGATCCTCAAACGGACAACGGTTACCGTGAAGCCAAGGGGTGAAGATTACACCGTTTGAGCCTGCAGGAATGGAATCAATAACCTCTTCAAGATAGTCATACATATTGAATTCAACCTGTTCCAGACTGTCAGCCGCATTGCCGTATTTTTTTAGGAAATATCCAATTTCATCAAGTGCAAGGTGATCTTTAACCCAGCCAACGCATTTGTTGGAGGTTTCAAGCTCGCCGAAATAGTTATATGATTCAGGGTCAGCACCAACAATTGCTGCCATCATTGCACCTGCATCAACAGTCTGCTGCGCACAAACAGTTCCAACCCATCCTGATGTGCCGGAGTAAATATGTGTGTCACCGTTTTCAACAGCGCCCGCACCTACACCAATTAGTGATGCATCACCGCCTCCGCCGTAAACAGCAGTACCTACGGCGAGACCAAGCTCTTTAGCAGCCAGCTCTGTGATTTCTCCAACCTTTTCAGTACACTTCTTGATAGGTGGAAGATGTTCAATATTTACACCTACCATATCACATATTGGTTTGCACCAACCTTCGTGACCTTTTCTTGTATCATAAAGGAGAGTAGCGAATGCGGAGTCTGTTGTCATAACAAATTCACCGCTGGCACGGCAGATGAGATATTCCTTGATATCCAGCCACTTGTAAATTTTTTTAAAGTTTTCAGGCTCATGTGCTTCAACCCATTTGTATTTCCAGATAGGGTCCTTAACGGATGAAGAAACTGCACCTGTGTATCTGAGATATTTAAGAAGCTTTGTAACCTCAGCTCCTGCAATCTGGAAACCGTGTGAAATACCTTTCTTGATTTCTTCTCTTGCTCTCTGATCCATATAAGTCATAGGACGGCGGATGCAGTTACCCTCCTTGTCAACAAGAACAAGACCCTGCATGGCAGAGCAGAAGCTGATACCTTCAATTTGCTCCTTGCTGATATTAGGCATTTTTTCAAAAACGGTTTTGGTAGTGCTGCACATTGCTTCCCACCATTCATCTGCGTCCTGCTCAGAACCGCCCTTAACACCTGTTTCATCATCAACATAGAGTCCGTAGCCTGCTGTTGATGAAGCAAGAATATTCATAGTCTTGTCAATCTCAATCAGACAGGTTTTGATTCCTGTTGTGCCGATGTCGTAGGTAATTACATATTTACTCATATTTATCCTCCTTATATTGAGTGTTTATTTACCATATGTGAAAGCAGATTCAATAAATTTCAAAAGCTGAGTTATTACCTGCTCGTCATCCGATTCGTTTATGTCTATATCAGTATAAATTCTGAATTTTTCTCTGTAATAATCACAGGTGTATGCAAACTGCAATGAGGTGAGAAGACTGTCTAGAAATAAAGCAAAAAGTCTTGGGTCAAGGTCAGAGCGCACATCACCGCCGGCAAGAGCCTGACCGATTGATGTAATATATATTGTACTTCTTCTGCTCTCAATCTCCTCAGCGATTGAACGGATTCTTTCCTGTGAACCCTTTTCAGAGCTGATTTCGTTATACATTTTAATATAATTTGAATGTTTTTTTGAATGCATACAGATTGTGCGTATGAGCTTTTCGGCCTTGATAAGCAATTTATCATCACTTACCATAATATCATATAATGCCTTTTCAAGTATATCCATACCGTGCTTGAGGCAGGTTATGAATAAATCCTCTTTGGTTGCAAAATATTTGTACATCAAACCAATGGATATTCCTGCATTTTTTGCAATAACATTTATATTTGCATTTTCATATCCCTTTGAAGAAAATTCCTCAATACCCACTTCAAGAATTAAATTTTTTCGTTTTTCATCTGCTCGTTCAAAAGCATCTTTGTGGTATCTTTTTTTTAACATTTTACAAATTTTGTAGCATTGAACAAAAAGAACCTTTACATTTTGTACAAGGTCTACAAATACCCCTCGCTTTTATACTGTTTGTTAAAGGTATACTAACATTATTTTTATACTTTTGCAACAAATATTACTAAATTTTCATTCAAAAGTATTTGACAAATCGGTAAAAAGTGATATACTTAATGTGTAAATTAAGTGAGCGGTTACTCACATAGATGTGGTGAGCGGTCACTCACATTAAAATATTTTAAGGGGGATTTACTATGGATACAAGATTCGCTATTTCAGAGTATCCTGATGCAGCCATTCTTACAGCTCAGCTGGATGCGCTCATCAAAAAACCAATTTATTCAATCAACCGTGACGCTCTTAAGAAATATGAAGATGAATATTTCGCAAAGAAGTGTGCAAAATCAAAGGAAATGATTACTGAAGCTAAGCAGGTTATTCCTGGCGGTGTTCAGCACAACCTTGCTTTTAACTATCCTTTCCCAATCGTTATGACAAAGGCTAAGGGTAACAGACTTTATGACATCGACGGTAATGAGTATTTTGACTTCCTTCAGGCAGGCGGTCCTACAATTATCGGTTCAAATGATGATGTTGTAAAAGAAAAGGTTAAGGAGCTTCTTGATGACTGCGGTCCTTCAACAGGTCTTTTCCATCCTTTTGAATACAAGCTTGCTAAGAAGATTTCAGAGTGTGTTCCTTCAGTAGAAATGTTCCGTATGCTCGGTTCAGGTACTGAGGCTTGTATGTGTGCAGTTCGTGTAGCTCGTCTTGCAACAGGCCATAAGAACATCATCAAAATGGGCGGCGCTTATCACGGCTGGTCAGATCAGCTTGCTTGGGGTATGCGTGTACCTGGTACACTTAACCTTCAGTCACACGGCGTTCCTATGTTCGTATTCAAGCATACACAGGAATTCTTCCCTAATGATCTTAAGAGCCTTGAGAGAAAGCTCATCCTCAACAAGTTCAGAGGCGGCACAGCTGCTGTATTCATTGAGCCAATCGGTCCTGAGTCAGCAACACGTCCTGTTGATAAGGACTTCCCTAAAGGCGTACAGGCACTCTGCCGTAAGTATGGTGCACTCCTTGTTTGTGACGAGGTTGTATCAGGCTTCCGTATCGGTCTTTCAGGTGCACAGGGTTATTATGGTATTGATCCTGATATCACAATCTTCGGTAAGATTATTGCCGGCGGTTATCCGGGCGCAGGCGGTATCGGTGGTCACAGAGAAGTTATGAAGTATCTTGGTGCAGGTCTTGATAAGGCTGAAGGCAAGAAGATTCATAAGGCAATGTGCGGCGGTACAATGGCTGCTACTCCTATTTCCTGCTGTGCAGGTTACACAGTAATCTGTGAAATTGAAAAGAGAAACGCTTGCCAGGTTGCAGGTCAGATGGCTGACAGACTTGTTAAGGGTATCAATGAATCAATCAAGAAGTATGATCTTCCATTTGTTTGCTACAACATCGGTTCTGTATGTCACTTACATACAGTTGCTACAATGCACTTCAAGGTTGACTGGAAGAAGCCTTGGACAATTCCGAATACACTTAAGCAGACAGGCATCCGTCAGACAGAGATGCAGTATATGGGTGCTGCTTATATGGCAGAAGGTCTTGTAACTCTTGCAGGTTCACGTCTTTACACCTCAAGTGCTTATACTGAAGAAGACATTGATGAATGTATCCGTCGTTTTGATAAGGTGCTTTCACAGTGTGAGCAGATAGGTTAATCTGAAATACTTTCAGGGAGCGGATTTATCCGCTCCCTTTAGTGGCATTAATATAGTTAGTTAAAATCTAAGGAGAAAATTTATGGCTTACGAAATTGAAGAAGCTAAAAGATTAGTTGTTGAGGCAGGTAAAAAGCTTCTTGAAACAGGTTTAATTGCACGTACTTGGGGTAACGTTTCCGCAAGAATCAGTGAAACACAGTTTGTTATCACTCCTTCAGGCCGTGCTTATGATACTCTTACTCCGGATGAGGTTGTAGTTGTTAACATTGATGACTGCTCACACGAGGGCGACATTAAGCCATCATCTGAAAAGGGTATTCACGCTGATTCATATAAGCATCATCCGCTTGTTAATTTTGTTATTCATACACATCAGAAGGCTGCTACTATTGTCAGCATCACAGGTATGGAAATCAGAAATGTATATAATGAGTTTAAGCCTGTACTCGGTGAGGTTGTACCTGTTGCTGAGTATGCAATGTCAACAACAAATCCTCTTCGTAAGAAGGTTGAAAAGTGCATTATGATGAACCCAAGCAGCCGTGCATTTATGCTTAAACATCACGGTACACTCTGCATGGGCAACAGCTATGAAGAGGCATTTAATGTTGCAGAAACTCTTGAAAAGTGCTGTGAAAAGGTAATTAAGGATAACTACCTTCGTCATTCATGGGAGAAGGAATATTCAGAGGATGCAAAGAGAAATTATTTTCTTGACAAGAATGGTGCAGGTAAAATGCCTGAATCAATCTGCGATCTCGGTTCGTCTGTAAGATGCGGTCATATCTTTACTCTTACTTATGACGGCGGCAAAAAGGTTGATGTGGATATTGAAACCGGACTTGCTGTCAGCGGTGTTGCTCCTAAGTGTGCAAAAATCCACAGAGCAATTTATAAGGAAGAGAATTGCACTATGATTAATCATCTCACCAATCCTTATATTGTTGCAGAGTCCTGTCTTGCTGATACAATGTATCCAATGATTGATGACTTTGCTCAGATTGTTGGCGTTGATGTTAAGAATTGTGCTTGGATTGACGGCGATACTGACGAATGTGCAGAGGAAATCGCTGAGAAAATCAGCGGCAGAAATGCTGTTCTTATTGAAGGCAATGGTGCTCTTGTAACTGGCAACAGCGAGGGTGATATGCAGGCACTTGAGCTTATTATGGAAAAGGGCTGTGAGGCAGCTGTTGATGTTGATATTTTCAACCGTCCTCACTACGTTCCTAAGGCAGAATGCTTCCTTATGAGAACAGTTTATCTTGCTAAGTATTCAAAACAGATAAATAAATAATTACTTATTCTCTAAGTGATACAATAAAAAAGAACTATGCAGATTCATTTTTGCATAGTTCTTTTTTTATTGTATATGAATATTAACATTAAATATTATTTGTGATTCCGTCAATCTGTATAAGCTCAGCTTTAGTTAATGGTTCAAAGTCCAGAGCCTTGAGATTTTCAAGGAGCTGTTCCTTTGAGTGTACACCCTGTCTCTTATACACATCTGACGCTGCCGACGACTAGTCGA
>UQVI01000092.1 GCA_900544515.1 uncultured Oscillospiraceae bacterium
CGAGATTCGCCTTAGTCTCGTGGGCTCGGAGATGTGTATAAGAGACAGATCATAACCATAGGCAGACAGGAGCTGACCTGCCATAAGGATACCGAAAGCTGAGCCGAACTTCTGAATCAGCTGAGGAAGAGCGGTGATAATGGACTCTCTCCTCTGTCCTGTTTTAAATTCATCAAGCTCAACAAGATCATAGCCCATTGAATAAAAGAAGGTCCAGAAGGTACCGACACCCATACCGAGAATTGCCGCACACACAATTGACATAACTTTGAAATTGCCGATCTGAGCATCAAGTCCGACAAGCTTTGCGATAATTTCACCTGCCATAGTTATCGTGAGGAAAATAATACTTGCAGTTCTTCTGTCTGTTTTCTCTGCCACCTTTTCAACAATCGGCACTACAATAGCCATGGATACAACCATTGAAATGATTACATAAACAATACCGGTATCATAATCCATACCGATGCAGTCAACCACCATATAGGTGAGATTAGACTGAATCATTGAGGATGCAGTGAGGAAAAAGAATACGAAAATCAAGAAAAATTTTGCAGGCTTCAATTTTAAAATCTGACCAAAGGCGTTGAAGGTATCCTTCAGCGTACTCTTTGAATTCTCAGGTGTTACCGGCTTAGGGATATAAACGCCTTTAAGTGATTTAACACATACGAAACCGAGAGCCACTGCCATAATACTGATGATTGCGGCAATAACAGCGTATGAATTGCTGGTAAACCGTTCACCAAGAAGAATTGCTACAGTAGGAACAAGTGCCGGAAGAACGTTACCAAGACCGACTGCACCTGCATTTAAAAGAGAAGCGGTTGAACGGATATTTGTACGCTCATCATAATCCTCAGTAAGCTCAGCAACTACGGCATAATAAGGAATGGTATACATTGTATAGAACACCCATATTGCCATTGAAATTACAGTATAAATCAGAATCTTAGCAGTCTGACTTGTAAGCCCTGCGCCGATTGTTGTCCACGCGGCAATAAATATAACACCAAGCGGAAGCAATGCACCCTTCATTACCTTGCGCTTATCTACACCGCCCCTGTCCGTATAATTACCGATAATCGGATCAGTGATTGCATCCCAAGCGATTGAAATGAAAATTACAATTGAAGCAAATTTTGCCTGTATGCCCACAATTTCAATCAGAAAAGTTAAATAATACGTGTAAAACATATTATAAATCAGCGATTCAGTAAAAATACCAAAGGCATATCCTATCTTCTTTTTCTTAGTCAGAGTACCTGCCATAGCTGTGTACCTCCATAAAAATATAAACGGACGCTGAGTAATCATATTCAGCATCCTCCTTTGAATAATTATATTATACAACACCTATTAAAGTATTACAAGAAAAAGCTGACTGCAAATCCTCGCAGTCAGCTTATATTATTATATAATTACTGATTAGATTCTGCTATAACCTTTTGCGCGATATGCTCAGGTGCTCTGTCGTAACGTGCAAATTCCGTTGTGAAGGAGCCTCTGCCCTGCGTTATCTGACGCATTGATGTTGAGAAGGTTGTCATCTCAGCATCAGGCACCTCAGCGATAATCTCCTGATTTCCGTCAGAGGTTGGTGTCATACCAAGAACTCTGCCGCGTCTTCTGTTAATATCACCGATAACATCACCCATTGCATCATCATTTACAATTGCTTTAAGTGTAACAATCGGTTCAAGAATAACAGGCATAGCATTGCTGATACCCTCTTTAAATGCAAGGCTCGCAGCCATCTTAAAGCTCATTTCACTTGAATCCACAGGATGATAGGAGCCATCATAAAGTGTAGCCTTTACGCCTACCATTTTATATCCTGCGAGCACACCGGATTCCATACATTCGTTCAGTCCCTTTTCAACTGCGGGGAAGAAATTTTTAGGTACAGAGCCGCCCACAACTCTTTCGGCAAATACAAGACCCTCAGTATCATATGGTTCAAATTCAATAAATACATCACCGAACTGACCGTGACCGCCGCTCTGCTTTTTATGTCTGCCCTGAGCAGATACTTTTTTAGTAATCGTTTCTCTGTATGCCACCTTAGGGGTTGAAAGCAAAGCCTCAACAGCAAACTTATCCTTTAATCTGGATACGGCAACCTCAAGCTGCTGTTCACCCAATCCTGAAATAAGCTGCTGATGTGTTTCAACATTATTGCTGAACTTAAGGGACGGATCCTCTTCACAAAGTCTGATAAGACCTGAGGCGATTTTTTCCTCCTCGCCTTTCTTAACAGCCTTGATTGCCATTTTATATGTAGGTACAGGAATTACAACGCCGTCAAGCTTGACGGAATTTGAGGCTGAACACATTGTGTCACCTGTTGAAAAACCACCGAGCTTTGTAACTGCACCGATATCACCTGCTGCAAGCTCAGAAGCCTCCAGCTGCTTAGCACCGAACATTTTTATAATCTTACCCATACGCTCTTCCTTGCCCGTACGGGAATTATAAGCCGTTGTTGACGGTGTAATTTTACCGCTTACAACCTTGAAGAAATTCAGCTTGCCGATAAAGGCATCAGATACTGTCTTAAAGCATACGGCTGCCAGAGGTCCGTTTTCATCTGCAGAAAGCTCAATCGGATCTCCGTTATTGTCAATAGCATATTCCGATTTAGGAGACGGACAAACATCCACAATAAAATCAAGAAGCATATCACAGGCTACACCCGTAATGCCTGATAAGGCAAACACAGGAATGATAGAACCGTCAGCCATACCAAGCTTAACACCCTTGATTTTTTCGTCGCGTGTAAGCTCTTCGCCCTCAAAATATTTCTCCATAAGTGCTTCATCTGTCGATGCAACGGCTTCAGCAAATACTGCCTTGATTGCTTCAAATCGAGGTGCGTCGGCAGGCTCAGGAGTGACCTCCTTCTTTGCACCGTTTTCATAGACGTAAGCCTTATCCTCAATCATATTATAATAGGAACGCACACTGCCTGCTGAAAGTACAGGCACTACAATCGGACATACCTGTGTTCCGAATTTGGCAACAATACCGTTAAAACTCTTATAAAAATCTGCACGGTCATCGTCCATTTTTGTTGCGACAAAGATACGCGACAGACCCTTTGAGCCGGCATTCTTGAATGCCTTTTCAGCACCTACCGCCAGTCCCGAACGTGCTGAAACAACGATAAGTGCCGTATCTGCGGCACGTATACCCTCAGCACTGCCCATAGCAAAATCAAACAGACCGGGAGTATCAATAAAATTAATGGTCTTACTTTTATAAGACGTTGATGCAACAGCACTGTTAACACTTATTTTTCTCTTCTTTTCCTCAGCGTCAAAATCACAAACCGTATTACCGTCTGCTATCTTACCCATTCGTTCGGTTGCACCTGCAATATTCAGCAGTGCCTCACAAAGTGTAGTCTTACCCTTTGATGCGTGGCCGATAAGTGTGACGTTTCTTATATCCTCTGCACGATTACTCATAGAAATTCCCTTCTTACATTAATATCTTTGTGCATATTGTATAATATTTTTCAACACTAGTCAACACTATACTGATATTTTTAACAACTTGTTTTTATTTGTTAACATTATTGTGCAATATGCCTGTACAATCCGAGCAAATAAAAACACCAAATATCCTTAGATATTCGGTGTTCTGGTAATACTGTATTCACTTAAGGTCTGTATGCACCTGTTTGACATACTTCAATTTTTTCTATGTACGGCTCTTTTCTGCATTGCTCTATAACAAGCTCCAGAGAATCCGTTACAACAGGTGTTTTGAAAATTGCAATTTTTGAAAAACCTACAACAGTTCCTTCATAAACACAATTTCCGTCTGCATAAATTTTAAATTTTTCAATGCGCTGTGATTTGGTTGTATCCTCGCTGAATCTGATACGGTCAACGGACTGCTTTTCAAAGGAAATATTTACTTTCATCTTATCGTCTGACAATGAATATGTACTTTCAATTACACAATCATCTTCTTTTCTGAGCCACTTGCCCATCTGCTTAAGACGGCGCACATCTGCTTTGGCAAACTGCCCTTTTCGGTTCGGAGGGATATTTAAAATCAATAAGCAGTTACTGCCTACCGAACCATAGTAAATACTCATCAGCCTGTGAAGTGACTTAAGTGTCAGCAGCTGCATCGGATGATAATACCAGCCTAATCGGATGGAAACATCCACCTCCGCAGGATACCACATAAACTCATCATAATTTGAAAGAAATTCCCTTGAGCCCATATCCTTAATCATAACATCCTGACAGCGTTTCTGAAACTTTTTCATATCATCATCTGTCTGACAATTTTCAGCAATATTCTGAAGCTCGTATTGAAACTTCGGAACAACGTTCCATTCGCTTTCTCTCGCCTTGCCGCTTTCGTTACCGACCCAGCGGACATCAGGTGCACAGCCTGACATAACGATATCCGGCTGAAGCTTTACCGCTGTTTCCCAGATACGCTCAAAATCATATTTCTGCTTTGGCATACCGTCTGCACTTGAACCGCAGGCACCGTCTAACCACAGCATAAAAATTTCGCCGTAATTCGTTAAAAGCTCTGTGAGCTGTTCAATATAAAAATCATTATATGCATCTGTGGAATAGAGCGGACTGTTTCTGTCCCAGGGGGAAAGATAAACACCGAACTTCAATCCATACTTTTTACACGATTCTGAAACCTCACGCACCACATCGCCCTTACCATTTTTATAAGGACTGTTTCTTATACAGTGCTCAGTTGTCTTTGTTGGCCATAAACAAAAGCCGTCATGGTGCTTACAGGTCAGAACGACGCCTTTCATACCTGCTGCTTTTATTGCCTCGCACCACTGATCTGTATCCTGTGCCTTCGGATTAAATATACTCGGAGACTCCTTTCCGCTGCCCCATTCCCTGTTCGTAAAGGTGTTTACGGAATAATGAACAAAGGCATAGTATTTCATATCCTGTATAATCAACTGACGCCTGTTCGGAACTATAGATGTATATAAATCAATTCTTTCCTTCTCGTTCATCATAAAATACCTTTCAAAATTATGAATTCTTTTTATCTGCCTTTTTCTGTGCTTTTTCGGCTTTAAGCTTTTCCTTCATTGCCTTTTGCTCAGCCTCAAGTGCCTTAGCCTTTTCCTCCTCAAGGCGGACAGACTCATCATAACGAAGCTTAGCTTCATCATACATTGCCTTTATGTCCTCATAATGCTCATAATTTTCAGCCTGTGTAACAAGCTTTTTAGCATTGATATAAGGCTTTGCAAGTCTGTTATAATAAGAGTTTTCGTCGGTAGCTTTCTTTATATCAGCATCAATAATCTTTTTCTCTTCCCTGAGCTTAGCTAGCTGTTCTTTTATGGAATGAATCTCCGTCTTATTTTTAGATTTCTTAGCAGCGGAAAGCTTTTCCTCAAGTTCCATTCGTTCTGCAAGATTATTATCCTCACGCTCAAACAGAGACTCAAAAATACGAACATCAAATTCTTCAATCCTGCCACCGTGTTTCGCCTCAATCTGCTTTTTACTGTAAATTCTTGCTTTAGCAGACTCAATGGCAGAAGCACGTTCTTCTTTTTCAACCTTCGTATTTTTAGGCATTGCCTTTGCTTTTGCAAGAACATCATTAAGCTTTTCCATAGAATCAGAAGTCAAACCGCTCAGACCTGCATTATAAAGGGCCTTTGCCTCGTCGAGCTTGTACTGCCATTCAGGTGAATTAAATTTATGAACCTCCTCCATAACAATTTTGGAGATTTCAATATTCTCATTGAATTCAATAGCGGCCTTAATTTCTTTTCTGGCAGCTTTTTTCTCTGCCTTAGAGGAAGCTTCCTTAACAGCTGCCTTCATTAAAGCAATATCCTTTGGCTGAGAATCTGCAAGCACACTTGACTCCTCAATCATTTCGATTGTTGAAACAATGTCTTTATCATTAAGAACACCGTTGCCGTAATCCTCAAACATTGCACGAAGCTGCAATACCTTAACAATACTGCGCTGTCTCAGCTCGGTCATATCATAGAAGAAATACGGAATAAAGTTTAATATTGCACCCACTATTGACAGAACAACAATAACTATAAAGACCTTTTTGAAAATATCATTGATATATAAAACGTTATATGGAGAATTCATAACGTCCTCAATATTTTTGCCTGTAATTGCAACAATTTCGTTTGCACGTTCAGACAGCACTCTTTCATTGATTCCGAGCTTTTCATAAACTGCAGGAACTATACCGCTGGTAGCCATTGTAATTACAGTACCAATAAGACCTACTGTCGCAAACATTCCGTCAATACGCTCACCTGTTATGTACTGCTGATAGTCACGGATATCCGCATTAACGGCAGGAGTAAGGATTACGCCGAAAGAGGTCATTAAATAATTACCGAATAAAACAGCTGCAATTATCAAAATCATTTTTGCAGGCTCTGCCTGAACAACAGGATAAAGAAGTGCAAGGAATCCGGCATTAACAGCATTGGTAACAATTAAAACCTTCTTTTTACCCCATTTTCTGATTGCGAAAGGTGCAGCCAGCATACCCCAGAGATTCGCATTTGCAACAACCATTGTAATGATTGTATACACACCTGCACTGATACCGTTTTCATTATGATACTGGTAGCACCACTGAAGCATATTAGCATATGTATTCTCTAAAAATCCAACCCAGCCTGCAAGAGAGATTACCCAGAACAGCTTATTCTTAGCAACTGCTCGGATTGCATCAAAAAACTTAATCTGCACCACGTGCGTACGTGCCTGAACAATTTTTTCCTGCGTATTTGCAAAAATATATACAGCACAAAGTACACCGATAATTGCAAACGGAGGATAAAGAACCCTGTATAATTTCATATCATATAAATCACCGTTTGTCAAAGCCTGTGCTACAAGCGGAAGAATTGCCGTAGCAATAGACGGAGCAAGAGAATAAACAACTGATTTAATTGTTAAAACATCTGCGCGCTCCTGCGTATCCGGTGAAAGCACCATGATAAGATTTTCATATGAATCATAAAAGAACATATAGAAAAACTGGAAGCCGATATTAAACAAAAGAACAATGACTGCCTTAACAATCTGATTTGAAATTTTTTCATATGGCACCATAACCATACCAACAACAAGGATGCAGGACGGAAGGGCCATAGAAAGCATATATGGCCTGTATTTTCCTTTTTTGCTGCGGGCATTATCAATAATATTCGCTCTCAGCGCAGTTGCCGGAAATGAAATGATGATTGAAATAACATAGATAACATACATTATTGTCGGCGATATACCGATTGCATTACCTATAATTACATTCGTCGTGCTGAGCATAAGCTGCTGAACACAATAAATTAAAAAGTATATACCAATACCGCCGAATGAATATGCAAATATTTCCTTAAACGGCATATATCTGCCCGGCATCGGCCTTTTCCAATAAACTTTGGCATCTGAAATTGTCTTTGTAATCTGATTAATATCCAAATTTATTACCCCCTCAATACAGCCTCATACAATTTGTGTTCATACAACATTTTAATTATACTTTAAAATGTTGTATAAAAAAATGCAGAATACAGTAATATCAATACACAAATAAGAAATAACTGAAATATCCTGCAGCGTCCTGTCAAATGACTGTCTCTTATACACATCTGACGCTGCCGACGACTAG
>UQVI01000093.1 GCA_900544515.1 uncultured Oscillospiraceae bacterium
TCCTTTTATACCATATGAGCCGTCAACGGTTGTAACTCTTACATCACAGCCGAGTGCACTGAATTCCTCTTCAAAGAAAATCTCTTCCTTTGTATTAAAGCCTAAAATCACAGTCGGTTTCTGTCTGCTTTCAATCAGCTTTTTTGCAAGCATATACATGGGCGGAACACCAACACCACCGCCGATTAAAAGCGGCTTTGCTGATTTTGAAATATCATAGCCGTTGCCAAGACCTGTCAGAACGTCAAGCACCTCACCGCTTACAAGCTGGGCCATATACTCTGTACCGCTGCCCACAACCTTGTATATAATTGTAATTGTATTCTCATCGCAGTCGCATACTGAAATCGGACGGCGCAGGAACTTTCCGTCAAGCTTTATATTTATGAACTGACCCGGAGCGGTGATATACTGTGTATCACCCTCCAGAATCATTTTATAAACATCTTTGGCTATTTTTTCATTTGATAAAATTTTATAGTTGTTTTGTTTATACATAAAAAACACCTGTTCTGTTCAATTATTCAGCGTCAATTGTGGATACACCCAGTGTAATCTCCTCAAGAACATCCAGAAGTACATTCACTGTATCCAGTGATGTGAACATGGTTACATTATTTTCAACGGCGGCACGTCTGATTTCAGAGCCGTCTGAATGTGAATCACCTGCATTGATATCAATCGTATTGATAACATATGCAATATGTCCCTGACGCAGTGCCATTAAGATTTCATCGCTTTCATCCAGAGTAAGCTTTGCACGGACTCTTGTGCGGATGCCGTGTGATTTCAGATAATTTGCAGTGCCCTCAGTAGCCTCAATATTAAAGCCCAATTCATAGAAACGCTTGATAAGAGGCAGTGCTCTCGGCTTGTCCTGATCGGCAATGGTTACAAGCACTGTACCGTAGTTTGCAACATTGAGACCTGATGCCTGAATGGCTTTATAAAGTGCTCTTGTGAGCTTTTTATCATATCCGATAGCCTCACCTGTTGATTTCATCTCAGGCGAAAGATAGGTGTCCATACCCTTGAGCTTTGAGAAAGAGAACGCAGGCGCCTTTACGTACCAACGCTCTTTTTCTGCAGGATAAACCTCTGTTATACCCTGTTCCTTAAGTGAATGGCCTAAGATAACCTGTGTGGCAATATGAGCCATAGGAACGGAGGTTGCTTTTGAAAGGAACGGAACTGTTCTTGAAGAACGAGGATTTACCTCGATAACAAAAACATCGTCATTATCATCGGCAATAAACTGAATGTTGTAGAGACCTACAATTCCGATTGCTTTACCGAGACGGACTGTATAATCCAGTATTTTATCCTTTACCTCCTGTGATACGGAGAAGGTCGGATAAACAGAGATTGAGTCACCTGAGTGAACACCTGTTTTTTCAACGTGCTCCATAATACCCGGAATGAATACATCCTCGCCGTCGCAGATTGCATCAACCTCAAGCTCTCGTCCCATAATATATTTATCAACGAGTACAGGTTGTTCTGTGTTGATTTCAACCGCTGTCTGAAGATAGTGACGCAGTGACTCCTCATTGGCTACAATCTGCATTGCGCGTCCGCCGAGTACAAAGGATGGACGAACAAGAACAGGATAACCGATTGACGCAGCAACACGCACACCCTCTTCAATATCTGTAACAGCAAGTCCCTTAGGCTGAGGAATACCCAGCTCCTCCATTACCTTTTCAAAACTGTCTCTGTTCTCTGCTCTGTCGATTGCCTTAACATCTGTGCCGATAATCGGAACGCCGAGCGCGTCAAGCGGCGGTGCAAGGTTGATTGCAGTCTGACCGCCGAGAGATACAACGATACCAAGCGGATTTTCAAGCGTAATGATATTCATTACATCCTCAACAGTAAGCGGCTCGAAATAGAGCTTATCCGATGTGGTATAGTCTGTTGATACGGTCTCAGGGTTATTATTGATGATAATAGCTTCATAGCCCGCATCACGGATTGACCAGATTGCGTGAACGGTTGAATAGTCAAACTCAACACCCTGACCGATACGAATCGGACCTGAGCCTAAAACGATAATCTTTTTCTTGTCTGAAACGATTGACTCATTCTCCTGCTCATAGGTTGAGTAGAAATAAGGTACATAGGAATCAAACTCAGATGCACAGGTGTCAATCATCTTATAAACAGGCATAATATTGTTTTCGTTTCTAAGGTGGAAAACATCAGCCTGTGACATATTCCACACCTTGCCGATATATTCATCGGAAACACCCATTTTCTTTGCATCTTTAAGCGTTTCAATATCGCCGATATTCTCTTTTAAAGGTGTTTCAAAATCAACAATGTTCTTGAACTTTTCAAGGAAGAACATATCAATCTTAGTTGCATTATAAATTCTGATAAGGTCAACACCCAGACGAATAAGCTGTGCGATAGCAAAGAGTCGATCATCCGTACCGTTCTTAATATATTTCAGAAGTTCTTCTTCTGTATAGGTGTCAAACTTTTTATCATAAAGATGGCAGACGCCGGTTTCAAGAGAACGCACAGCTTTAAGCAGGCTTTCCTCCATTGTTCTGCCGATTGCCATAACCTCACCGGTTGCCTTCATCTGCGTATTAAGAGTGTTATTGGCATCTGCAAATTTATCGAATGGGAAACGTGCAATCTTGGTTACAACGTAATCCAGAGTAGGCTCAAAGGATGCCGGCGTATTTGCAATCGGAATTTCATCAAGGTGCATACCTACTGAAATCTTAGCAGATACTCTTGCAATAGGATATCCTGATGCCTTAGATGCAAGAGCAGATGAACGTGAAACTCTTGGGTTAACCTCAATAAGGTAATACTGGAAGGAATGCGGATCAAGTGCAAACTGAACATTGCATCCGCCCTCAATCTTAAGTTCTCTGATAATCTTGAGTGCCGAATCACGGAGCATATGATACTCTTTATTTGTAAGGGTCTGTGACGGAGCAACAACAACCGAGTCACCTGTATGAACACCGACAGGGTCGATATTTTCCATATTACAAATGGTGATTGCAGTATCATTTGCATCACGCATTACTTCGTACTCAATCTCTTTATATCCCTTAATGCTCTTTTCAACAAGCACCTGATGAACAGGTGAAAGTGCAAGCGCATTTTTCATCATCAGCATAAATTCTTCTTCATCATCGGCAAAGCCGCCGCCTGTACCGCCGAGCGTAAAGGCAGGACGAAGAACAACAGGAAAGCCGATACGCTTTGCAGCCTCAAGGCCGTCCTCGAGGGTTTCAGCAATTTCACTTGGAAGAACAGGCTCGCCAAGACTTTCACAAAGCTCCTTGAAAAGCTCTCTGTCCTCTGCTCTTTCAATTGCCTCAAACTTCGTGCCGAGTATCTCAACATCACATTCCTTAAGCACGCCCTTCTTGGCAAGCTGTACTGCAAGGTTAAGACCTGTCTGACCGCCCAATGACGGAAGAATGGCATCAGGTCTTTCGTGGCGGATAATACGTGCCACATATTCAAGATTCAAAGGCTCCATATAAACCTTATCGGCAATATCTGTATCCGTCATAATTGTGGCAGGGTTTGAGTTGATAAGTACAACCTCATAACCCTCCTCACGAAGTGCAAGGCAAGCCTGTGTACCTGAATAGTCAAATTCGGCAGCCTGTCCGATAACAATAGGACCTGAGCCGATAACAAGTATTTTATGGATATCCGTTCTCTTAGGCATTCTGACCTACCTCCTTTTCCATTAATGCAATAAATTCATCAAAAAGATACGCACTGTCCTGCGGACCCGGTGCACTCTCAGGGTGATACTGAACGGAGAAGAGCTTGTTCTCCTCTGACTTAACACCCTCTGCTGTATCATCAAGAAGATTTTTATGTGTAAGTGAAAGCGGTGTTCCCTCAAGGGAATTCACATCAACTGCATAAGAATGATTCTGTGATGTGATTTCAATCTTGCCGCTGCTTAAGTTCATAACAGGATGATTACCGCCCCTGTGACCAAATTTCATTTTAAAGGTCTTTGCACCCAGTGCAAGTGAAATCATCTGGTGACCGAGACAGATACCGAAAATCGGTAATTTGCCCTTAAGCTCACGAACAACGCCGATAACCTCCTGAACATCTTCAGGGTTTCCCGGACCGTTTGAAAGGAACAAACCATCAGGCCTCATATTCAAAATTTCTTCTGCCGTAGTGTTATAAGGCACAACCGTTACATTGCAGCCCTTTTCATTCAGCTTTCTAATAATGTTATGCTTGATTCCGCAGTCGATTGCCACCACATCATATTTGTGATTCGGTGTTCTGGAGTACCAGCGCTTTTTGCAGCTTACGCGTGACACCATATCGGTAGGAATCACATACTCCCTTACCTTTTTGAGAGCCTCCTCATAAGGCACATCTGCATCGCAGATCATAACCTTCTGTGAACCCTCATCACGGATAATTCTTGTAATCATACGTGTATCAACACCACTGATTCCCGGAATATCATACTCATCAAGCACCTCTGAAAGTGTTTTGGTATAACGGAAATTCGACGGTAAATCATTATACTCACGAACAATCAGACCGCCCATTGTGGGAATCCTTGTTTCATAGTCCTCATCGGTTACACCATAGTTACCAATCAGTGGATAGGTCATACACACCATTTGATCAGTATAGCTTGGGTCGGAAATAATTTCCTGATAACCCACCATTGATGTATTAAATACAATTTCATTTACAGCCTCTTTATCAGCACCAAAGCCGTAGCCGTAAAATTCCTGACCGTTTTCAAGAACAATTTTTTTGTTATACGGTTTCATAAACAATCTCCCCTCTGTATATTGTTAAAAGGTTTTCACCCTGTAATTTCCAGCCTTCAAACGGAGTAGCTCTTCCCATTGTAATAAAGCTATCAGGGTTAACAACCCACTCCTTATCCACATCAAGCAGTGCCAGATTTGCAACAGCACCCTCCTTGATTTCTCCGCCGTCAATACCAAAAATCTCTCTCGGTCTGACGGACATCATTTCAACTAACTTTTCAAGCGTTATAGTTCCTGTTTTAACAAGCTTTGTATTGAGCACTGCAAAAGCAGTTTCAAGTCCGACTACACCCATAGCTGATTTTTCAAGACCCTTTGACTTCTCCTCTTCTGAATGCGGTGCGTGGTCAGTAGCGATTACATCAATCGTACCGTCAAGCACACCCTCAATCAGTGCCTGCTTGTCCTGTGCAGCTCTTAACGGCGGATTCATTTTAAATCGTCCGTCCTCCTGCAAGTCCTCATCACACATTGTAAGATAATGCGGTCCGGTTTCACAGGTTACCCGGACGCCCCTTGCCTTAGCCTTGCGGATAATATCCACACTTTCCTTAGTAGAAATATGGCAGACGTGGTACTGACAGCCTGTTTCCTCTGCAAGACGGCAGTCACGCTCAATCTGTGCCCACTCCGACTCGGAGCAGATGCCCTTGTGGTTATGTGTCTTGGCATATGCACCGTCGTGAATATATCCACCTTTGAGCAAATCATTCACCTCACAGTGAGCTGAGATAATTTTTCCAAGCTTAGCACATTTTGTCATAGCCTGCTTCATCAGTTCCTCATTCTGCACACCTGTGCCGTCGTCGGAAAAACCGGCAACCCGATCTGCAATGGATTCAAAATCAATTATCTCGCCAACGCCTTTGCGTTCCTTAGTAATTGTACCAAAGGGCAGCACATGGATAACTGCGTCACGGCCAATAATATCCGTCTGAGCCTTGAGATGTTCTGCATTATCAGGTGCAGGATTCAGATTCGGCATAGTGCACAAATCCGTATAACCTGCTTTAGCACCTGCCATTGAGCCGGTTTTTATCGTTTCCTTATAAGAAAAACCGGGCTCACGAAGATGTGTATGAACATCAACGAAACCCGGAATTAAGAAATACTTATCCTGTGCATCAACAACACGGTCAACGCTTTCCGATAAAATAGAAACAGCAAGGCTATGAATTCTTCCGTCTTTAATAAGAACATCGGACTTCTTAAATGTTTTGTCTATATATGTCAAAGCATTTTTTATAAGCAAAGTCATCATTCATAATCCTTTCATAGTAATTTCATGGGAGGATTATCCCTCATATATCCAATTTATTATAATATATCAGTCCTGACAAGTCAACAAAAAAATCTTTAATATATCTATTTACATTACTGAACATTTATAATATAATGGTTTTGATTTTTTTCTGAATTAGGAGTATAAAAATGGCATTTATCGCAGGTGCAGGTGCAACGAATGTGGACCTTTTATATCAGGGCTTTGACAGGCTTGCCGATGTCGGCGAAGAACTTTACTGCAAGGACTTTTCTCTTCAGCTCGGAGGAGGATTGCCTGCAACACTTATCAATCTCGGCAGACTCGGTATTGAAACCAAAATTGCTACTGAACTTGGAAATGATATTTTTTCCAATTTTGCTAAGGAAAAATTCATTGAGAACGGTGTAACACCAACCAATTTATATGAGGGTAAAAAAATACCGCTCAACATTACCTCAGCAATCATTCTTCCTAAGGACAGAACCTTTTACAGCTACGGCAAAGGAACAATTGAGCCTGATGAAAAGGCTATGGAAACCTTTTATACTATTGCAACAGGCTCAAAAATCTGTATGATGCAGCTTGGCGGATTTCTTCCTGTTTATAAAAAGCTTAAGGAGGAGGGTACAATTCTTGTGCTTGATACCGGCTGGGACGATGAAATGAGCTTTGAAAAATATGACGAGTATCTGAGCATAGCAGATTACTATACACCAAACAGAAAAGAAGCACTCAGAATAACAGGCACTGACAATGAAAAGGATGCTGCCTATGCACTGAAAAAATATTTTGACAAAGTCGTAGTCAAGGTTGATGCAGACGGCTGTATCGGTATTGACGGTGATGATTATTTCTTCTGTCCGAGCATTGAGGAATTTAAAAATGTGGACTCAACAGGAGCAGGAGACGCTTTCCTTGCAGGCTTTATGTATGGACTTTTTTATGATTATCCCCTTAAGGACTGCATTGAATATGGTAATATAACAGGCGGTAAGGCTGTAACCGCAGTCGGAGCACTGAGCGGATTTGTTACCGAAAAGGAATTGCTTGAATACAAAAGCAGAATATAAACAACAATCAAGCTGTTTAAACTAAGATGTCACAACGAAGTAAACCACGAACAAAAATGTTCGTGGTTTTTTATATGGATTTTGTATATCTAATCCAACACTCGCTACAATATTACATTTACAAATTGGAACAATAAATTGGAATTTGAATTACCAATAATGTCCACTATGCAATCGTCCCCTACGGATTAGCAGAAACATTGTAAGGTGAGGGTTATTCCCGTATTAGGTGAATAACCCCTGCCCTACGGAGTGTCAATAATAATTCTTATAATTATGCGATAATTTCGGTTTATTATATTATTATGAAAACAATCTGTTAAAATTTTAAAAATCACTGTTTTTTTTATTCAGCACAGTATAAAATAGATTTGTAACCATAGGCAATAAAGAGTAATCCGAACTCTGGTTTAAATTGTCCTATTTGCCCTTATTCTGTGTTAAAAATACTCGGAA
>UQVI01000094.1 GCA_900544515.1 uncultured Oscillospiraceae bacterium
CTCGACTAGTCGTCGGCAGCGTCAGATGTGTATAAGAGACAGGAATAGTATGCCAATAAGAGCATGCATTTTTTATCAAAGAAAAAAGACATACTTATTCTAATAAGAAAAATATTAATTTGTAATATTATTTGGCGATTTCATTTTATCATTATAGAAATAAATAGTCAATATAAAATAATCCGACTGGATACTTTTATATTTATTGAATAATCGTAGGGACATGTATTGCAGTCCGAATGAATTACATAAATATTTAAGGACGACCAATGGTCGCCCTTACAGAATACGATTTTTATTATTGCTCTTTTATATGCTCTTTTGCCTGTTTCATCAATTTCAGTGTTTCACTTAAGGTTTCAAGGTTTGATTCCTCAGGGGTAAGCTTGACTGCGATATACGGTCTTTTGCCTGCCGAGAGTGTAACCCTGCCCTTCATAAAGGCATTGAGTATTGCCACTGTTTTGATATCAACCTCAGGTGAATAGAAAAGCAGTGAGCCGTTACGCTGAACAACATCAGTAATATTAAGTGCGATTGCCGAATTTCTGAGCAGTGCAATTTCAATCAGTCCCCATACGGCTGACGGAGGAGCACCGAAACGGTCGGTAAGCTCATCATAAACATCATTGGCATCTTCATCATTTTTAATATTTGCAATGCGTTTATACATAGCAAGACGCTGGGAGGTAGATATAATATAGGTTTCCGGAATATGTGCATCGATTGACACATCAATCAGGCATTCCTTTTCCTCCAGCTCCTCTTCTCTGAGCTCGCCCTTTTCCATAGCCACTGCCTCTTCAAGGAGCTTGAGGTACATATCATATCCCACAGCCTCCATATGGCCGTGCTGTCGGTTGCCGAGCAGTGAGCCTGCTCCGCGTATCTCCAGGTCGCGCATAGCAATCTTAAAGCCTGAGCCGAACTCGGTATACTCCCGAATTGCCTCAAGTCTTCGTGTGGCAATATCGGTAAGCTCTTTTCCGCGTATAAAGGTGAAATAGGCATATGCACGTCTTGACGAACGTCCGACACGACCTCTTATCTGATGAAGCTGAGCCAGTCCCATACGGTCCGCATTTTCAATGATAAGGGTATTGCAGTTCGGTACATCCACACCTGTTTCAATAATCGTGGTACAGACGAGGATATCAATTTCACCATTTAAAAGCTGATTCCATACGGCGGAGAGCTGTTCCTCCGTCATCTTGCCGTGACCGATTCCCACTCTTGCATCAGGCAGTGCTTTCTTTATTGCCATAGCCTTATGCTCAATGGTTTCCACATTATTATGGAGGTAGTAGCACTGGCCGCCGCGATTGATTTCCCTTTCCATTGCCTCAACAAGTATTTCATTATCATATTCAACAACATAGGTCTGAACAGGCTGTCTTTCTCCCGGAGCCTCTTCCAGCAGACTCATATCACGGATACCGCTCATCGCCATATTCAGCGTACGCGGAATCGGTGTTGCCGACAGAGTAAGAACATCCACACGTGGGAATTTTTCCTTAATTTTTTCCTTTTGCGCCACGCCGAAACGCTGTTCCTCGTCAACGATAAGCAAGCCTAAATCCTTAAAGTTTATACTTTTTCCAAGCAGCTTATGTGTGCCGATAAGCACATCCACATTGCCCTCAGCAAGTCTTTTCAGAATATCCTTTTGCTTTGACGGTGTAACAAAGCGTGAAATCATTTCCACATTTACCGCATACGGCTCAAAGCGTTTTGACGCAGTTTTAAAATGCTGCATCGCAAGAACTGTGGTAGGCACAAGGATAGCACACTGCTTGCCGTCTGCAATACATTTGAACACTGCACGCAGAGCCACTTCGGTCTTTCCAAATCCAACATCACCGCAAAGCAAGCGGTCCATCGGTGCAGTCCGTTCCATATCGCACTTGATTTCCTCACTGCATCTGAGCTGATCATCCGTTTCATCATACTCAAAACGCAGTTCAAAATCACGCTGAAGGTCGCTGTCAGGAGAAAAGGCAAATCCCTTTGTGCTCATACGCTTTGCGTAAAGTGCAATCAGCTCCTTCGCCATATCCTTAACAGAGGAGCGCACCTTCGCTTTCGTCTTTTTCCATTCAGGAGAGCCGAGACGGTTAATCTTAACCCTCGTATCCTCCTTAGGACCGATATATTTTGAAACAAGGTCAAGCTGCGTAACAGGGACGTAAAGTGTGTCGCCCTTCGCATAGCTGATTTTGATATAGTCCTTTTTAACCTTATTGATTTCTAATGCGTTTATGCCCTCAAAAATTCCTATACCGTGAATATTATGAACAATATAGTCACCCACATTCAGCTCATCAAGTGAGTGAATTGCATTTTTTGAGGAAGCCTTTTTATGCTTCTTGGAACTCTGCGACGATTTGGAATGAGTCAGCAATGCAAACTTGATTTGTGAAAACTGAAAGCCTGCCATCATTGTGCCTGTAACAACATTGACTGTCTTCTGCTGAAATTGCGGCGGATATTTTTCAAAGAACACAGCATCATAGCCCATATCCCTGATATCCTCAGCCAGTGCTCTTCCTGCTCTCGTTGTTCCTGCCATAATACACACGGTGTAACCGCCCTTGACAAGTCCGAACAGTTCGTCCTTAAGCTGTGAGAGTGTACCGCTCCAGGCATTAAAGCTCTGCACCGTAAAATCAGCAAGATGCTTGACCGGTGTATCAAAGCTGCCTCTCGGCAGAGAGTCCATATATATAGCATTATGCTGCGCATACATATCGGTAAGCTCTGAAAAATCAAGGCCGAATTTATCAAGCCCCTTGCAGAGCGTACCGTCCTCCACAAACCATTTCAGGTCCTCTAAATTGAGACGCTCCTGCTTCTGGCATTTTTCCTTGACTCTTCCGCTTTCCACAACAAAGAGCCTGCCCTCAAAATAATCAAAGATACCCTTTGACTCATAACAGAGCGGAAGATATTTATCCAGGCAGTTCAGTGTTGTGCCGTTTCTCAGCTTATCACAATCGTCGTAGAGCTTTTCCCTCGCCTTTATTGCCTTGCCCTTAAGTGACTTTGCAACCTTTTCAATCTGATCGGCAAGCTTTTCGGCACTGTCAAACAACACCTCGTTTGCGGGGGTAATACTGATTTCATCAAGACTCTTGCTTCTTCGCTGGGTATAAATATCAAAGGAGGAAATGGTATCCACATTATCCCCCCACATTTCAATACGCACAGGCTCATCCAGATACGGCGGAAAGATATCAATGATTCCGCCGCGAACGGCGAACTGACTTGTTCCGTCAACCTGATCATATCTAACATAGCCTGCAAGAATGAGCTTTTCTTCCAGTGTGCTGACGTTAATTTCATCACCTGCAGAGATTAAAAAGCTCCTTTTCTCAAGCACGGACGGCGGCATCGTGTACTGGCAAGCCGCATTGGCAGACAGAACAATAGCAGAATAATCACCCTGTAAAATACGTGAAAGAACACCAAGTCTGATATGCTCAAACTCCCTGCTGACACCTGCCACCTCAACAAAGGTCAGCTCCCTTGAGGGGTAAAGCAGAACACCTTCCTGAAGCTGTGACAAACTTTCCTGCACCTTGACTGCAGTGGCCTCGTCAGGAGTGATAACAAATGCTTTGTCACCCTTTTCACACAGAGAATGTATTGCAAAGCACTTGGTAATATCGGAAAGACCAATTGCCCCAACAGGAGCATTGAGGGAATCAACACTCTTGCTGAGGCTTATAAAATCCTTACTTTTATTAAATTCTTCTGAAAAACAGGACATATCCTTTTGCCTCTTTATCTGTATTTATGAATTGTATAAATTCATTGCTTTATCAATTTCATCATTAACGATAAGGCGAACTGCCTTTGTACTGTTTTCAAGTGCTGATTTCAGCTCAGGCTCCTGCTCCTTAGGGAATCTGCCCAGCACCCACGAAACAAGATCATATTCCGGATTCGGCTTTTTGCCCACACCGACCTTGACGCGCGGAAAATTCTCACTGCCCAGATGCGCAATAATACTTTTTATTCCGTTGTGACCGCCTGCCGAACCCTTGCGTCTTATCCTTGTCTGACCCACATCAAGTGAAATATCATCATAAACAATAATCACATTTTCAGGCGGTATTTTATAGAATCTTGCCGCCTCGCCTACTGCCTCACCGCTGTTGTTCATCATCGTCTGCGGCTTCATAACAAGGCATCTTTTACCGTTTATTTCAGCATCTGCCACAAGGGCGTGATGTTTTAATTTTTTTATATCAAATCCGTCCTCAATTGCGAGCAGATCCATAGCAAGAAAGCCGGCATTATGCCTTGTCATCTCATACTTTCCGCCGGGATTGCCCAAACCTGCAATGATATAATCATAGGACGATGTATTAAATATCTTCTTCCTGTTTGGAAACATTTTCTTCTTCCTCAACTATTATTTTAATTTCATCTGCACGTTTGCCGTCAACGGATAAAACAAGTGCCGTAAGTCCGTCACAGACTACCATATCATCCTTCTGCGGTATTTTATCTGTGTTTTTCATTATCCAGCCATTGACTGTTGAAATTTCCTTTTCAACCTTATTAATCTTAAAGTATTCATAGAAATCATCAACCGACATACTGCCCTGAACAATGTATTCTGTTTCGCTTATCTGCTCAATATCATTCTGCACTTCGTCGTGCTCGTCCCATATTTCACCCACAAGCTCCTCCAAAATATCCTCAAGGGTCACAATACCCTCTGTTCCGCCGAATTCATCAACAACAACAGCCAGATGCGTCTTGTTTTTCTGGAATATTCTCAGCAGCTTTGATATTTTCGTATCAGGCGATACAGCAGGCACCGGCTTTAAGATAGTGCGAAGAGATTTCAGATTCCTCTTTCTTGCACTTTCAAAATCCCTGTGGTGAATAACACCCACTATATTATCTATATCATTAATATATACCGGCAGACGGCTGAAATTTGTTGAATTGAATACGCGTTCAATTTCGCCCAGCGGTGCATACTTATCAACTGCCTCAACATCAACACGCGGCACAAGAATATCACCCACATCAATATCATCAAACTCTATTGAGGAGCGGATAAGCTCACTTTCATTTTCATCAATTTCTCCGCCCGTGTGTGCCTCGTCAACATAGGTTTTCAGCTCTTCTTCAGTAACGGTATTAACTCCTCCGGTTTTGAACACCTTGTTCATAAGAAGCTTCCAGCCTTTGAAGAAGAAATTGAGCGGTGTGAAAACAACTGCAAGAAACTTTACCACAGGTGAAATAACGATTGCAACCTTTTCTGCCCTCTCCTTTGCAAAGGTCTTTGGTGTAACCTCACCAAAAATCAGAACAACAATTGTCATAACAATGGTGGATACCGTTGCACCGAGATCGCTGTTATCACCGAGAATACCTGTGAAAAACAGAGTAGCAAGTGACGTACAGGCAATATTCACAATATTGTTTCCGATAAGAACAGTGGATAAAACTGTATCATAATTTTCCGATAAAGCAAGTGCTCTTTCAATCTTCCTGTTTGACTTTCCGTCACGCATCATTGATTTGAGCTTAACGCGGTTCAGTGAGGAAAAGGCTGTTTCCGCACCTGAAAAGAAGGCACTGAAAAGCACAAGAATAATCATAGCACACAATATACCGGTGTTCATAATCTTTCTCTCCTAAATAAATTCAAAAATCATAAAAAAGCGTGCAAGGGGTTAACCGATGCACGCTGATATTCTGTTTTGCAGTTTACTCTGTCTTTTCAAATTCGCTGAAGAGCCTTTCCTCATCAGGAATTTCAAAATTGTACATATTTTCATCCTTGATATGATTTGCAATAAACTTATCACGGTCAAAGAGCTCATCTGCCTTTACCTTCCAGGCCTTTGCAGCAGTAATGGTCTTATCAAACAATTCGTTTGCGCTTTCAGGATTTTCCATTTCTGTTGAATAAGCACCTGTTTCAGCAACCATTCTGCTGATAGCGCCCGGATTATCCAGCACCGGACACGGACGCAGCATATTATTATTGAACGGCTGATTCTTCTTATATGCCATAAAGAGCGGACTCTTAAGTGCATCAAGCACAGAGCACTCCTTAATATTTACATTTGAGTAATGAACAAAGGCACACGGCTCACAGTCACCGTTTGCATTGATATGGAAATAGTGACGTCCGCCTGCAATACAGCCCTGAACGTACTCACCGTCATTCCAGAAATCAAGTGCAAATATAGGCTTGGTATGTCTCCATTCATGCATTTTCTTATACATAGTCGCACGCTGCTCAGGTGAAACCATAAGCTCGGTTACAGCACCGTTTCCTGTCGGCATATATGTAAAGAACCATGCAAACATTACACCCTGATCAATGAGCCAATCCATATACTCATCTGATGATAAAACATCCGTATTCTTGCTTGTGTAGCAAAGTGACGCACCGAAAGGAATACCTCTGTCCTTAAGACGCTTCATTGCAGCAGTACATTTTTTAAATGTACCGTCACCGCGACGGAAATCATTCTCCTCCTCATATCCTTCAATGGAGAACGCAGGAAGGAAATTGCCGACCTCGCCGATTTCATCGGCAAAGCTGTCGTCAATCAGAGTTCCGTTTGTGAAGCTCATAAAGATACAATCCGGATTTTCACGGCACAGACGCATCAGATCATCACGTCTGATTGTCGGCTCACCGCCGGTATAAAGGTACATATATGTACCGAGTTCCTTACCCTCACGGATAATTCTTGCCAGATCGTCATAGGAAAGCTGGCTGTTCTTACCATACTCGGCAGCCCAGCAGCCCTTGCATTTAAGATTGCATGCAGCAGTAGGATCCATGAGAATTGCCCACGGAACATTGCAGCCATGCTCTTCAATCGCTTTCATTCTCTTAGAGTAGCTGTTGATTGCAACATTAAGAGCCGGAGGTACAAGCTTTTCAATTACGGACTGATTTGTGTCGCAAATCAGCTTTTTAGCGAAAATCATCCAGTTATTATTTGGATCATCAAGTACCTTATGAAGACCTGCATATGTACTCCTGTTTACCTTTTTTACATCTGCCATTTCAAGCAGATTTAAAATTTTAGGCGCATTATTAAAGAAGTCCTTACGGGCATATTTTATAGCATTTTTAATTGCAATTGTCATTGCAGTTTCTTTTATAGATTTCATAAAAATCCTCTCTTATTCATCTATCATTTAGACCTTGTAATGTGCAGAAATAATATAAGTAAAAAATACTTTTCTGCCGTCAGTTGACAGATATCCTTATGATACTAATAACTGTCTCTTATACACATCTGACGCTGCCGACGACTA
>UQVI01000095.1 GCA_900544515.1 uncultured Oscillospiraceae bacterium
GAGATTCGCCTTAGTCTCGTGGGCTCGGAGATGTGTATAAGAGACAGGGTAATAAGTTTTACCCTTTTTAAGATTTTTAAAGGTATATGCATAATTTGAGTTCTTGGAAATGGTAACACCCTTCACACCGCTCTTGAAATTCTTTGATGTGGAGAGGTAAACCTGATAGCCTGTAACGGTGGTATCCTTATTCCAGGTTACTCTGAGTGCATTCTTACCTTGTTTTGCAACCTTACAGGACAACTTCTTAGGATTGGTGCGTACCTTAAGCTCTTTAATTGCACCGTTTTTAGTAACTGACTTACCGTTGACCTTTCCGCTTATTACGGCACGTACTCGGATTTTATACTCCGTATTCGGCTTCACTGCGGTTTTCTTGCCTTTTACAAGAACAGATGTGATTTTGTATGATGCACTTGAGGTCTGAGCAAGCTTTTTATAGCCCTTTACACCTGTATCATATACCCATATCTCATAAATACAATTATTACCCTGCTTATTCCAGGAAACATGAATTGAATTCTGAGTAGTAGAGGTTTTAACACCGGATAAGGCATTCGGCTTTATATAATAAACAAATTTACCTGAAAGGTTTGAAAACTTACCTGTGCCCTTTATTGTGCCCTGATATATTCCCGGATTCGCTGCATTACCGCTTACGGTATAATCTGTTCCTTTCTTTAAAACAGCATCACCAACCTTAACAACAGGAGAAGGTGTCTGCGTCTTTCCGTTATAAGTTAAGTCAGAACAGGAGATAGAAAGCTTACCGTTTTCGATATAAAACATCATTGTAGCAGTGCCTGTATAGTTGCCGATGAATTCTATCTTAACCTTGCCTGTACCGGCATAAATGTTATTTGAATAGGATACAATTTTATAATCTTTGCCTCGTACAAGCGTAGTTACTTTACCGTCAGATGATTTTATGCTTAACTTAAAATCAGTCGGAGTAATCACCTTGCCGGTATACTTATATTTGGCGTTTGAAATATATTTATTATTGAACAGAGAGGAAATATCGTATCTTCTGCTGATTATATAATCCCACTGGGAAACAGTGCCCTCCTGCACGTACTTACTGCCCTTAAGTCCTGTAAATACAATTTTACCCTTGTCACCATAGTTCAGACCGCCGATTACCTCAACCTTATAATCCGTACCACTGTATATTTTTACGTTTCCTATACTGAGTGTTTCACAGCCTTTTGCAATATCAAAGCTGTATGTTGAATGAACAATACTCGGTTTTTCGAGTTCGGACATATCGGCTTTATAGACAGAAAACGGAATCGTCAGTGCACCTGAATAATTTCCCTTATAGATAACCTCCACAACATATTCACCCGGAAGAAAAGGTGTAATATCCGTCTTTGTCTTATCACCTTTCTTATAACAAATTACAGTATAATCCTCATCCTTTGCGAGTCTGTATTTTGAGTTATCAAATACATCAATCTGAATCGGAATATCCTCACCGATAAAATTCGTATTATTTGAATATTTAGTCAGGTCTCTGTCATAGTTAGACCAGTCACTCATATCAAGCGCGTTAACTGTCAGATTCTTTTTATAGATTACATTATCCTTTACCGTAACAACATCAAATACATATTCACCTGCATCACGGATAAATTGATCCTCACAGCTGTATTCAATACCCTTAGCAAAATCAAGGCATTCACAGCTGTAATAATATCCGCTGCTGTAAAATTCAAATCCGTCTGACTCAATAAAGGAATATGCGTTATCAGCATCCGCTTTGTAGAACTTTCCGTCAGGAGCAATAATCAGATAATTTTCCAGATTATACTCACCTGTATCAATAAACTCTTTGTCAGCATTAGCATCTCTTCTGCGTGTTATAACGGTATATAGCTTATCCTCGTTAATTGAGCTTATCTCAAATTCATAATCCGCTTTGCTGTGCGTCAGTGATTTATACTCATTATAAAGCTGCTGGTGATTTTCCGGTGAAAAGCTTTCATTTTCACTGCCTCTTAAAAAATAAGTATAATCAATAATGGAAAATAAATCAGATATTTTTTTACTCTTCTGACAGCCAAAGGTTGCATCCAAAGCATACCAGGTATAATCAGCATCATTATAATCCTTAAGATATACCATATTCCATGCATGAGGATCAGAAGCGACATTGCCTGTATAATCACCCTTTACAATACGGCAGTCAATACCATTGAGCTTACATAAATAATAGAACACAAGTGAATATCCGTCACAAACCGAGCGACCCTGATTACGCGTATGAATTCTGTAAAGGTCCTGGCTGTCAGACTGATAGTCCAGATTCATCTTAGATGTAATATCAAAGGATTCTGGATTGTATGCACCCTCCACATTTCCGAACAGTGCACCGTAAGCCGTATGTGAATATCTGTATCTTTCTGTGTCAGCATCAAATTTTCCCTGATAAACATCCATATCATAAACTGTATTCTTTGCAAGGAAATTATAGATTGTCTTCACAATATAATATTCCTTATCATCAGCCGATGCATCTTTTATTGTTTCATTATTTTTAATATAAACCTCATTAAAGCGCTCAAGATATTCGGTTATCATATCCTCTTCTGCTTTGGTTGTATGGCTTCCGATATTAAAAGTTATACGATAAAAATCATAGTCCGGCGAATCTGATGATGCGGTAAGCACACCTGAATTTTCATTCAATTCAATTTTGCTCATATATTTCAGATAATCGCCGCCGTATGGTATTTCATAATCATCATAAACCTGATTTTCAACAGCAGAGAAAACACTGTATATATCATCAGCATTTGCTTTTTTATCCACAAGAAAATAGGCTGAATAGCTGTCCTCACGATTATACATTGCCTGACGGACAGTATCGGTTAACTTATCATAGTCAGAATTATCATAAATACATTTATGCCACTTTTCCTGAGAGACTACCCAATAGTTATCATTTTTACTGTCTGCAAAATATAAAGGATCTCCGCTCTGAACAGGCTTGTTTTCATATAAAGTACTTGAATCAAACGCTTTTGCCGTCAACGGAAAAAGCATCAAACATATAACTGAAAAAACAAAAACTGCAAGCGAATAAAAAAATACGTTTTTTCTACTGCTTTTTACCACAACAAAAACCTCCCCAAAAGTCATAATACTTACATTCATATTATACCATATTCCATATTTTGATAAAAGCAACATCCGTCACAAAAATACACGTCCGAAATTGAACATCTTGCACAATTTCGGACGTGTATTAAATATTAAATCACTTTTATGAAATCGCCTTATCAATAAAAGCAGCAATATAATCATATACCTCTGCTCTGTTGGTTTCATTGAGTATCTCGTGTCTTCCGTCAGGGAACAGCTTGATTTCAGCCTTTGTGTGACCTGAGCTTACAAGACCGTCATAGACCTCTTTGATTCCCTTTGAATAATTACCGACAGGATCCATTGCACCGCTTATAACAAGGATAGGAATATCCTTTGGTACACGGTTATACCAGTCAGCAGTATTTGCACTGATATTTAAATGAATCAGATCATTCATACCCTGTGCGGAGAAAAGGAAACCGCAATACTTATCAGCAATATATTCATCAACTATATCCTTGTCTCTTGTCAGCCAGTCAAATGCAGTTCGTTTTTCAAACTTATCCCCGTAGGTACCGAAGGTAAGCTTATCAAGTGTTTTGGATTTATACTTACTGCCCTTAACCTTTGCAACAAGTGATGCTATTGCTTTACCCATACCTGCAATCGGATTGGCACCGCCTGTACCCATATAGATTGCGGCATCAAAGCCTGCGTCAGCATACCATGCAGTAAAGCAGCGTACAATAAATGAGCCCATTGAGTGACCCATAACAATGATTTTTTTATCAGGGTATTTTGACTTTGCTTTGTCAAAAGTAATTTTCAGATCCTTGACAAGATTTTTATATCCGTCCTTATCGCCGAAATAACCTGTTTCATCAAAATTCTGATTTGATGTTCCATGATTTGCCATATCGTGCATAAATACGGCAATTCCCTTTGATGTCAGATACTCAATAAAATTATGGTACCTTTTCTGATGCTCCGCCATTCCATGATGAATAACAAGCACTGCCTTGATATCATCGTTATCCGGAGTGTACTCACAGCCGTGTATTTCACATACACCTGTTTGTGATTTAAAACTGTACTCTTTAACTTTCATAAAATTATCCCTCTCAATTTAAATGATATAATCTATGTTTACTCTTCTGACGGAATATCTGATGTGCAGTGGCAACATTTTACTGCATCCATAGGTATTTCACTTTTACAAAACGGACAAAGCTTTACTGTCGGCTCCTCTTCAGTCTCTTCGGTCTTCTTCTTTCCAAGCGACATTGCCTTGTTTACTGCCTTGACGATACAGAAGATGATGAATGCCATAATAATGAAATTAATAACAGCTGATAAAAAAGCACCATAATCTATGTAATTATCCCCAACAAGATGAATCCTTCCTTGAATTTCTGCACCACCTATACAATTAATAAGCGGATTGATAATATTATCTGTAAGCGATGTTACAATAGAAGAAAACGCACCGCCGATAATAACACCGACTGCGAGATCCATCACATTCCCCTTTGAAATAAACGCCTTGAATTCTTCAAAAAACTTTTTCATGTTATACTTCCCCCACTTCTCTTTTATAGACAATTGTATAATATCATATTACACCTGTAAAATCAAAGGTTGGTATAAACTTTTTGTCAGCTGATGAAAGTTCCTGAATAAAAAGCTTTTCCAGTCCTTCATTTACGGCATAATCCACAACCTTATTGTATTCCCTTTTGGTTATTGTTCTGTCAAGTTCCGGAAAATTGTCAAGCGCTCCGCAGGGCACATACTGCGCCATCAGAGAAATATAGGTGTCCGGCAGATTATCACTGAGCCAGTCAATTATGGCAAGTGATGAATTTGTATTCTGCGGTAAAATCAGATGACGGACAATCAGTCCGCTTTTCATAACATCGCCGTCAAAGGAATCCTCAACCTGATTTCTCATCTCAAGTATTGCTGCCGAAGCTTTGTCAAAATAGTCCTCCGCCCTTGAATACCGCAGAGCCTTGTCAGGTCGGATATACTTTAAATCAGGAAGATAAATGTCAACTAACCCTCTAAGCTTTTTTAAAGTCTCTGCCTCTTCATATCCGCTTGAATTATAAACAATCGGCACAGGACTGCTCCACTTTGAAAGAACTTCTGCCAGCCTGTCAGCATAATGGGCAGGATTGACAAGATTGATATTCTGTGCACCCTGTTCAATCAGATTTTCAAAAATCTCAATCAGCTTTTCATCAGTAATGTCAACACCCTTGTTATCCCTGCTGATTTCATAATTCTGACAAAAGGCGCAGCGTAAATTACAACCGCTGAAAAAGACTGTACCACTGCCGTTTTTACCGCTGATACAGGGTTCCTCCCAAAAATGAAGTGCCGCTCTTGCCACACGGAAGCTGCTTTTGCTTTTACAGTAACCGAGACCCTTTTCCCTGTCGACATTGCAGTGTCTCGGACAAATGGAACATATCATAATAAAGCCTTGTAAATATCGCCTTTCTTAAAGGGTGTCTGCGATGCTGTTTCCTTAGCCGCATTATTGACGGACATACCGCCTTCAACCAATTTTTCAGCCATTTTCACTGCATCTTCAAAAGTAATTTCCGACTGAACCTCAGACTGCTTACCCTCAATAATCAATACGATTTCACCCTTAAGACTGTTATCACCATACATCTCACAAGCCTGCGACAAGGTTGTTTTTATCACCTGTTCGTGTATCTTTGTAATCTCACGGACAATAGAAAGATCCCTGTCACCAAGCACCTTATATAAATCCTTCAGTGTATTTGACAGCTTGTGCGGAGCCTCGTAGAAAATCATTGTTCTCTTTTCATCCTTGATTTCCTCAAGATGCTCACGCCTTGACTTTTTGCTGACAGACAAAAATCCCTCAAAGGTAAAGCGTCCACTGTCCATTCCTGATATGGCAAGTGCCGTTGCAAATGCCGTAGGACCGGGAACGGACTCAACCGTAATCCCCATTTCATGGCAGAGCGCAACCAAATCCTGACCGGGATCTGAAATTGCAGGCATACCTGCATCTGTTACAATTGCACAGCTTTCACCGTTTGCAATGCGGCTGCAGATGATCTCTCCGCGTTCTCGTTTATTATGTTCAAAATAAGATACCATTTCTTTTTTTATATCAAAATGGTTAAGCAGTTTCACGGTAACTCTTGTGTCCTCAGCCGCAATAAAATCAACACGCTCAAGTGTTTCAAACGCACGCGGCGAAAGGTCACCAAGATTACCTATCGGCGTGCCTACAACATATAATTTTCCGCTCATTTATCGTACCCATCGGCATAAGAGCCGTATATTTCTATCATTTCGTCAGTGAATTTTCCGTTTTCCTTTTTTATAATCAGCTGAGGCTCAACACGTAAAAACGGCTTTGCCCCTTTCTGCCCCTGCACAAGGAAAAGAAACGGCTGTTCCCCTGCCCTGTCCTGAACAAATCTCAGACGCTTTGGCTCAAGCTTGTACTTCCGCATAATTTCCAGAGTATCAACAAGACGTTCAGGTCTATGACACATACAAAATTTTCCGCTATATTTTAGTAAATAAGCTCCTGCTTTCACTGCATCTTCAATATTACAGCAGACCTCGTGCCGTGCAATCCTTGCACTTTCACCCAGTGATTCAATACCTGTGCCCACAGGCTTATAGGGCGGATTCATGGTTACAAGTGAAAATTCCTCAGCCCTGAATACCTTATCAATTTCTCTCAAATCGCAGTTATACGGTGTTATTCTACTTTCAAGACTGTTTTCCTTGATAGAATAACAAACCTGTTCATAAGCATTTTCCTGAATATCAAGGCAGGATACATTATTGATTTTTTCATTTCTCAGCCAGAGAAACGGTATTATACCGCAGCCTGTACCCATATCCAGTGCTTTGTCTTTTGCTTTAATATTTGCAAAATAAGAAAGTATTACTGCATCAGTGCCAAAGGTGTGATTCTCACTCACAGCTATTTTTATGTCGTCAGACAATCGTTCAAATCTATACATGTTTTTATTATATCAAGTAATACCATTTTTTTCAATATGGTCTTTTTTTATAATGATTACAAGTATTACTTTTTATTTTTCAGTGTATTCTTTATTGACTAAGTACTCCGTTAATGGTATAATTGCTGTCTCTTATACACATCTCCGAGCCCACGAGACTAAGGCGAATCTC
>UQVI01000096.1 GCA_900544515.1 uncultured Oscillospiraceae bacterium
CGGCTCAAAGGCTGAGTGGGAAAAGATTCCTACAAAGTGGGAAGATTTCAACATTATCAAGTTTGACAAAGACAACAGTGCCGCTGAGCAGTTCAAGCTTGATCACGGTTATGATGAGTCTAAGCCTGAATCAGAGCTTGATATTGAAGATATGAAAATGGCTGCTAAATTCCGTGGCGGCGAATGCTTAAGCGAGACTATGACTAAGGGTGATATGGCTACAAAGCTTAAGTGGAAATGCGGTCTCTGCGGTGCTGAATTTGAAGCATCACCTGCTCTCATTCTTCTTGGCGGTCACTGGTGTCCGGAATGTTACATTCCTCAGAAAGAATGGAACTATGATGAGGTTGCTAAGACTAACCCATTCTTCGCTCAGGTTTGGTACCCAAGCCACACTAAGGAAGAGCACAACGTTTACAAATTCGATGATCTTTTCCATATTAATGGTGTTAAATGGGACGACATTAAGAGATAATATTTTAATTCTATTAATCCCACAGCTTAAGCTGTGGGATTTTTTGCGTTCTTTAATACTTTACAGATAATAGCTATTGACATTATTACAGACTTGATGTATTATTTGTTAGAATTCTAACCATTAGCATTCTAACAAATATTTCGGAGATAAAATTATGCACAATTCGCTTCACTATTTACTGATGGTAAATCAGGCAACAATTCAAAAAAGATTATTTAATAGTTTAAAAGATACGGAGTTAAGCTTAGGTCAGCCTAAGATACTCGATTATTTAAAAGAAAATACGGCAACAGAAGATCGTTATATGTCTTCCTAACCGATAAAGGAAAGGCTCTGCAAAAGCGTGTTGATTATGAATTTTACAATCTTGAAATGCAGGCACTGAACGGCTTTGACGAACAGGAAAAAGCAGATATAATCCATGCATTGAAAAAAATTTATGACAATTTAAACCATCCGGAGGAAACAGAAATTGAAAAATAGAAAGAAAATGAATATAATTAAACGATACATCGTTTTTTTAATCGGACTTTTTATAAGCTCCTTTGGTGTAAGTTTTATCACGAAGGCTAATTTAGGCACCTCCCCCATCTCGGCAATTCCATATGTACTAAGTCTGAAGTTTCCCCTATCACTCGGCGAATTTACAATCATTTTCAGTGTATTCCTTGTTATTCTTCAATTGATAATTTTAAGAACAAATTTCAAGATGTGGGATTTGATACAGCTGCCTGTCTCAGTAGCGTTCGGGTATTTTATCGACTTCACAATGATTTTATTGAAAGGACTGAATCCAAAGTCCTATCCTATGAAATTTATTGATTTGATTATAGGATGTATTATACTTGCTTTCGGTGTTTATTTGGAAGTAATTGCTGACGTTGCTATGCTTCCAGGTGAATCCTTTGTCCGTTCTATAGTAAAAACTTTTAACAAAAACTTTGGCAACACTAAGATTATTTTCGATGCATCCATGTGTATTGGGGCAGCCATTCTCTCTTTAATTTTCTTTAAAGAGTTACAGGGTGTACGTGAAGGCACAATTATTGCTGCAATCATCGTCGGACTCATCACAAAGCAGTTTTCAAAAATTTTCAAATTTCTCCCTCCCCTTTTATTCGGTAAAGAAAAAGAATAATTACTATAAAAAGCATTCTGAAACAGAATGCTTTTTAATTATGCCTTGAAGGCTTAATAAAAAGGACTATCAGCCGATAGTCCTTTTTCGATGTTTTTATTAATAATTTGATCTGCAGGTGTAATTAACCTTGCCGTTTACACTTCTTCTGAGAGTGAAATTCTTTCCGCTCTGTGTAACCTTCAACGAAACCTTTGATGGCTTAGCCTTTACACAAGTATAGAAGCTGCAGGTTATTTTACCGTTTTTAACAGTCATAACCACTCTGATTGGATATTTCGTTGTATTCTTCCATCTGAAATCCTGCACAGTACCGTAAATTGCAGCATCTCTGCCCAGCGGAACATATGATACCCTCTGAGAATGCTGGTGTCGTTCAACAATGCCTACATTCGCATTCAAAGCACAGTTGAACATCGTTGAAGCAACCTGACAGATACCTCCTCCGATACCATTTTCAGTGGAATTGCTTCCCGAAAATACAGGAGCTGATTTATAACCTCTGCCTGAGGTTCTTGGACCTACAACATCATTAAATGAAAATGTCTGACCAGGCTGAACAATTGTACCTGAAATTGCCTTTGAGGCGATTTGGAGATTTCTTGTTCTGTTAGCATTATTAACATAATTTGAGGAATATGTTGCATAGAGATTAGAATAATACGTGCTTAAATACTGACTGCAGATACCCTTATAAGCAACATTCTTATAATTGATATATGCTCTTACCTTAACGTAATAGGTTGATTTCTTGTTGATATTTTTAATTTTATAGGATGTCTTGTTTCCACCCTTTATTGTAATACATTTAACATTTTTCTTAAACTTGCTGTCAGTACTGTAAAAAATCTGATAACCTGAGGACTTTGTTTTCTTCCATTCAACGTTAATTGCATTACCACTCTTTACAACGGAAGTTAATGTTACACGAGCAGGTTTTGTTGCAATAGCAACATCTGCACTGTATGCACCGTAATAATTCGTCTTTTTGTCACTTAACTGTGTATATGCTCTCACTTTAAAATGATAAGCATTAGCAGCATTAAGACCTGTTATTGTGCAACTTGTTGCGTTAGAAGAAACTCGTTTCACCTGAACATATGCTTTTTTATTTGCATCATATTTAACGATCTGATATCCTGAAACATAATTCAGCTTATTCCATTTCAGAGTAACGGAGTCAGCGGTTGAAGCAGTTGCTTTCAAACCTGTTGTCTGCTTTGGAAGAATTTTGAAGTACTTATTTACTGTGCCGGAGAAATTGCCCTTACCTTTGATAATTATCGTACCCTGTCCCATATTTCTGTTATTTTTATATGAAACAGTATAATCCTTATTCTTTACAAGCTTTACTTTATTGCTGCCGTTTGTCCAGTATATGGTAGGGGTCGGTGTCTTTGCATCGCCGGAATAAACAGCATTAAGATAGTTAAAGCTCATTGAGATTGACTTAGCAGAAAGACTGATTGCGTTAATCTTAAATGTCTTGCTGAGTGAACCTGTGTAATTGCCGATACCGTCAACTTTTACAGTGGCTGTTCCGGCATTGGTATTATTCGAATAAGTTACCTTATAATCTGTATTCTTTACCAAAGATACCTTGTTGCCATCTGCATCTGTATATGTAACAGATGTATTCGGTGTTTTCGCTTTTCCATCATAGTTATAAGATGTTGCACTGAGCCCAAGCACTGTATTTGCACTGCTGATACTTATAGGCTGTGCAGGTTCTTCGGGAACATTTGTTGTTTCATCAGCATAAGCACTGAATGTGAAAATGCAGCAAATAAGCATAACTGCAAAAGCAGAAATAACTGATAATCTTTTTTTCATTTTTTCTCTCTCCTTAAATATTGTCCGTAATAGGCATTTTTTCCGTGTTTTCGCTGATAATGTTTATCAAGCAAATACTGTTCAATGCCTATATTGGAATTTCTATCAAACTGAGCTACCATCTGAGTACGCGTTGCCATTTTTGCAACCTCTTCAAGAATCAATGCGTTTTCTACCGCTTTGAAGGGATCTGTACCCCAAGTAAAAGGTCCGTGCCTGTGTATCAGAACAGCCGGACACTCTTCAGATTTAATTCCTCTTTTTTCAAATTCTTCAATAATTACTTTGCCTGTATTGAGTTCGTATGCACCATTCACCTCGTCTTCAGTGAGACCTCTTGCACACGGAACAGCTCCGTTTGCAAAGTCGGCATGTGTTGTGCCATAGGCAGGTATATCGCAGCCTGCCTGTGCCCAAGAGCATGCCCAAGATGAATGTGTATGAACGATTCCGCCTATATTTTTAAAGTTTCTATACAGTTCAAGGTGTGTAGGCGTATCAGATGAGGGATTCAGGTCGCCCTCAACCTTATTCCCCTGCAAGTCCATAACAACCATATCAGATACCTTCATTGTATCATATGGCACACCTGACGGCTTTATTACAACCAAATTCTTTTCTCTGTCTATAGCAGATACATTGCCCCATGTAAGAACAACTAATCCATATTTAACAAGCTGTAAATTCGCCTTAAATACCTTTTGCTTTAACTCCTCTAACAACTAAAATCACCTTACATTCCAAGCTTATAAGCTACATCGTTATAGAATAATTCCTTTTTGAAGGAATTGATTTGGGTATCCTTATTGATATGAATAAACTCAATACCCATAATCTCTGCAAAATCTCTCATATGCTCTGCCGTAAGTGAATAGGAAAGCACTGAATGATGAGCACCGCCGGCATATATCCACGCCTCAGCGGAAGTCTGAAGGCAAGGCATAGGCTGCCATAAAACACCTGCTACAGGCAGCTTAGGCATATCGTTAGTCTGCTCCTTACATTCAACATCATTAACAATCATTCTGAGTCTGTCACCCATATCAACAAGAGTAACAACAATCGCATTACCTGTCTGTGCTTTAAACACAAGCCTTGCCGGGTCTTCCCTGTCACCTATTCCAAGCGGATGAACCTGGATTTTCGGCTTATCGGCAGCAATGGTCGGACAAACCTCAAGCATATGTGAGCCTAAAAGCATTTCGTTTCCAGGCTCAAAATGATAGGTATAATCTTCCATAAATGCTGTACCACCGTCGGTCATACCCTCAGCCATAAGCTTCATAATTCTTGTCATAGCAGCAACCTTCCAGTCACCCTCCGCACCAAAGCCATAGCCTTGTCGCATCAAATCCTGCGATGCAAGACCGGGCAACTGTCTGAGCTGCTGTAAATCCTCAAAGTTGGTATGGAAAGCACTGAAGCCGTTTTCATCAAGGAATTTTTTAATTGCAACCTCTTCCCTTGCCTGATAGCGGACAGCCTCAATATTATCCGTATCCATATCGTAATACTTTTCATACTCAGCCATCTGTACATCAATTTCGGCGTCAATCACATTCTCAACACATCGGATAATGTCACCCACACCATAGTGGTCAACCTGCCAGCCAAGTTTAATCTGCGCTTCAATCTTATCGCCGTCAGTCACAGCAACATTTCTCATATTGTCTGATATACGTAAGACTTTCAGCTTTCTTGATTCAGCTGCGCCTACGGCAGCTCGCATCCAGATTCCGATTTTATTCTGGAATGCTTCATCTTTCCAGTAGCCGGCAGCAACCTTAACCTTTTTTCTCATACGAGCATGAATATATCCATGCTCCCGGTCACCGTGAGCAGACTGATTCAGATTCATAAAGTCCATATCAATGCTGTCCCAAGGGATATCCCTATTATACTGCGTATTAACGTGGAGATATGGCTTTGAAAGCTCGCTGAGACCAGCTATCCACATTTTTGAAGGTGAGAATGTATGCATCCAGGTAATAACACCTGCACAAGCAGAATCGTTATTTGCCTGCCTCATAATATCAAGAATTTCTGCAGATGTTTTTACGCAAGGCTTAGCAACAACTTTGCAAGGCAGCTTATCAGACCATTCACTGCACATTTCCTGTGCATGTGAATTGATATCTGCAAAAATTTCTTCACCATATAAATGCTGTGTTCCCACAACAAACCAAAATCCATAGTCCTTAATTGCCATAATGAATTTATCTCCTTAAATATTCTTAACTGCCGATTCCTCAACGGAAAGTGCTTTTTTATATAATTTCATATAATCTGCAAAGCCTTTAACATCACCGGAGTCCGGCTGGACCACAGAGCTTTTATATTTTGAAAACACTCGATTATCAAGATAATCTTCAAGCGGTTCATCCGTATGATCTGCGGCATATTTTGCAAGAATTGCGATACCCCAAGCTCCGCCTTCACCTGCAGTTTCCATAACCGCAACAGGCGTATTCATAGCACCTGCCATAAGCTTTTGACCCACAAGCTCTGTTTTGAACAATCCGCCATGACCCATAAGCGTATCAATTTCAACATTTTCGTTCTCAAGAATTTCCATTCCGATTTTAAGAACGGCCATTGTTGAGTAAATCTGAGCTCGCATAAAATTGGCGAGATTGAAATCAGCGTTTTCCGTTCTTGTCAGCAACGGACGTCCTGAGGTAAGCTTAGCCACAGGCTCACCTGAAAAATAATTGAAAGTTACGATTCCGCCGCAATCTTTGTTACCGTCAAGCGCCATATTATAAAGCATATCATAAATCTGCGGTTTCGTAAGCTCATTTCCTGAAAGACGAGAAAATTCAATAAATAAGTTAACCCAGTAATCAAGGTCGGTGCAACAATTGTTACAGTGCACCATTGCCACAGGCTTACCTGTCGGAGTTGTTACCATATCTATCTCTTCATACACCTTAGAAAGAAGCTTATCAAGCACAATCATTGAGAATATGGATGTGCCTGCGGAAACATTACCGGTTTTTACCCTTACACTGTTTGTAGCAACCATACCTGTACCCGCATCTCCCTCAGGAGGACAAAGTATACAACCGGGTTCAAGATTACCTGTAGGGTCAATAAGCTTTGCACCATTCTCTGTTAAAGTGCCTGCACTGTCGCCTGCCTGTAAAACCTCAGGAAGAATGTCGGCAAGCCTCCAGGAGAATTTGGACACCTCCGGTATATTATCAAACTGCTGCATCATTTCAGCATCATAAGTATTTGCCGCACTGTCAATCGGAAACATTCCTGACGCCTCACCGATTCCAAGAACTTTTTTATCGCTTAGTTTCCAGTGTACGTATCCGGCAAGCGTTGTCAGATATGAAATATCCTTAACATGCTCCTCACCATTAAAAATTGCCTGATACAGATGCGCAATGCTCCAGCGCTGTGGAATATTAAAATCAAAAAGCTCTGTTAATTTTCCAGCAGCTTCCGATGTAATCGTGTTTCTCCAAGTTCTGAACTCAGCAAGCTGATTTCCGTTTTTATCAAAAGGAAGATACCCATGCATCATAGCAGAAAATCCGATTGAAGAAAGCTTTTTTATTTTTACACCATATCTTTTAAAAACATCATCATTAAGCCTTGAATAAGCATCCTGCAAGCCTTTCCATACATCGTCAAGGCTGTAAGTCCAGATTCCGTTTACAAGCTTATTTTCCCAGTCATGGCTGCCTGTTGCGATAGGATTAAAATCATTGTCAATCAAAACAGCCTTTATTCTGGTCGAACCGAATTCAATACCAAGTGATTCAGTACCATTAATTACATAAGATGACAAAATACGACCTCACTACCAATAATTTATTTATAT
>UQVI01000097.1 GCA_900544515.1 uncultured Oscillospiraceae bacterium
CGAGATTCGCCTTAGTCTCGTGGGCTCGGAGATGTGTATAAGAGACAGAGGTTATGTTAAAATAAATGCGTTAACTTATTGCTGAAAGGGAGAGATGTGTGTGGCAAATAACGCAGGAATTAAACAAACAGTAACAAATCTGGTGGATAATGTCAGATTTTATTGGAAAGAACCTCCTAAAGGACGTTTTATGTCCTTTAAGGAAATCGTTGCCTATGCCGGCGGCGGTATCGGTGCTTATTTCATTATTTCAATGGGTACTGCGCTGGTGGTTTCAACAACCAATATGATTGTCGGCGGTGCAATCGGTATCGGTGCTATGGATATGTATTATCTTTATCTTATAGCGACTCTTGCCAATATTCCGTTGACTGCAGTGCGTGCAAATATGATTGATAACACCAGAGGTAAGGGCGGTAAATATAGGCCGTATCTGCTTTCAATGGGTATTCCCACTGCAATTATTGCTATTGGTTATGTATGGTTTCCGTATGAAAAGCTGGGTATGCTTTTCACCGGCCAGATTTTTGGTAAGGCATCCTCTTATGTGGCAACATGCGTAGTTGTATTGATATTCAATCTGCTGCTGCAGTTTTTCTTTAATTTCTTTAATGATGCTTATACAAACCTGATTCATGTATTGTCTCCAAATACACAGGAGCGTACAGATGTGCTGGCAATTAAATCAGTTGTTTATTCGCTTGCACCATCTATTATAAATATTGTATTGCCTCTTGTTGCACAGTTTGCAGCGGATAATGATTTATACGATATCAGAGTTTATAGAATATCTTATCCTGTTTTCGCAGTTATAGGTATTCTTCTTACAATTGTTGTTTTTGCCAATACTGAGGAGAAGATTGTACAGGCAAAGACACATACCATTCAGATTAGCTTTATTGATTCATTTAAAGCTGTTGCTAAGAATAAGTATTTCTGGATTATTGCTCTCGCCGGCTGGATTGGTTTCCTTGAGGGTGCATATGGAAATATTTTATCCTGGTCATATAATTACGGACATACATGTAATGGCGGCACATTTGCGCTTATTCAGACACTGACAGGAAATGCAGCTCTTTGGGGTATGCTTCTGGCTCCGTTATGTATCCGTAAATGGGGTAAGAAAAAGGTACTTATTGCAGTTAATTTTGCTAATGTTCTTTGCATTCTTGCAATGATTATTAATATGCAGAATATCTGGTGGTTGTTTGTATGCGTATATTTCAACTGGCTTGTTGGCGCATTTGAACAGATTACCACACCTGCAATTCAGGCAGATATTCGTGACTATCAGCAGTACAGATCCGGTGAACGTATTGATGGTATGTTTGCAACAGTTTTGACTATAGGTAATATTGTTACTCTTGCAACATCTTCCATCTTACCTGCTGTTCAGAAACATTATGGTGTTTATGATGGCAATGGTTATGAAAAGCCATTTGACATTCTTGATGTAACAACAGGAGAACCGGGACTGCTTTACAAGCTTATGGGTGCACTTATAATCATGGCGGCTATTGGTGCATTTCTCAATATGGTTCCTTATTTCTTCTATGATTTTAATGAGAAGAAGCAGAAGAGTGTTATCCGTGTTCTTCAGATTCGTTCACTTTTTGAGGATTACGGCAATAATGCGTTAGGCAACCGCCAGATTGTTGAGGCGATTGATCTTGTAAATGATGCCCGTGAAATGGCTGCTGCAACACCTAAGGAAGTTTCAAAGGCAATGTATAAAAACATTTCCGATAAAGCAGAAAAGAAGATGGCTAAAAAGCAATACAAAGAAGCTATTAATTTTAATGAGGAAATTGATATTGCAAAATTTGTATGTGCAGAGCTTGATAAGTTTGATTCAGATTTGTTCAGACATGAGGTTAAAGTGTACAGTGAGATTTATGCACGCGGTATTGATGGCATAAAGGATATTGATATCATTGAAGCTCGTGCTCAGCGCAAAGCTGCTAAACGTCTTCCGAAAAATACACCTGAGGAAAAAGAATTCCGAGCATTTGAAATTGAGCTCGCTAAGAACAAGATTTCTGCTAAAAAGGCATATGATAAATATTACGGTTCATTAAATGAATTTGCAGAGCCTGATATGGCTGCACTTACTGCTCTCTTTGAAAAAGAAGATGAGATTGATGCTAAGATATTTGATCTTACAGAGGAAATGACTCTTGCAAAGAAAGAAAACGACAAAAATGCTGTTGCTGATATTAAGGCTCAGATTAAGTCACTGACAAATGAAAAGAAAGCAGTTCAGAAAGATGCTAAGGTTATTATGGATGAATTTGCTAAATTCAACCGTGCTGCGAAGCCGTTTAACGATGCTAAGAAACTCCTTATCCAGCAGGAGAATTACAGCCACTTTGAAGAGATAGCTGCTCTTTATGATGAAGCTAAAGAAAAGGCAGATGAAGAGGACAGAATCAGAGATGAAGAAGCTGCAAAGAAGCTTGCTGAAGAAAAAGCTGAACTCGAAAGACGTAAGGCTGAGAAGAAGAGTAAAAAAGCAGCAAAGAAAAATAAATAAATATTACATAATTCATTATTTTAACAGGGATGTGTTGGCATCCCTGTTTTTCTTTTGGTGTATGTTAATATATATTTGTTCTGTTTTTACAAAATACTACAGATTATTCTCATTTATTGCGATATTATAAAAAATAATTAACCATATTTTTCCATATCATATTGAATTTTAAAATAAATAATAGTATGAATATTTATATAGGAATTTATATTTTTCATGTTGTTTTTTATGTTACCTTTTCACCTGTTATAACTAAACGGGTGAAGGAGGTTGGGATGATTTATTATAATAAGGGTGATTATTTATGAAAAATGGAATCGGAAAGAAAATAGCGTATATTTTAATAGCAATAGTCTTTATCGTAGTTCTGTGTATTGGTCTTTTGAATAAGTTCAACGTTATCGGAAATAAAGACGTTAATGAAAATGAAACTGTTTTGAGTTCCTGGTCAAGCGAACCTATCGGTGACGCCGGATTTTATGTTACGGTTGAAAGCAAAAAGAGTCAAACAGTAGATGATAGTTCAGGCAGTATTATGTGCACCTTTAATACTGTTACTCATTATCATTGCCAGTCATAATAAAGAGGATCTTGAGGTACTGTGCGATGACCTTGTTGAAATATATGAGGGCAGAATAAAGACAAAAGCATAGTTGAAGATAGAACAAAAGCAATCATTTTGCTAATGACTGCTTTTGTTTTTTACTGAAAATTTATTTGTTGATTGACTGTTTAATGTTAGTCAAGTGCATCTGATACTGCGTTGCCTGCATTGTCAACTGCTCCGCCTACGCCGTCAGCAACATCGTTAACACCGTCCCCGATATCGTCTCCGACCTTGTCTGCTCTTGAAGACAAATCATTTGTGGTGTCACTTGTGCCGTTATTGTCAGTTGCTGCTGTGTTATTTGTTGTGTCCGTAACAGCAGATGTTCCTGTTGTAGATGATGTTGTGTTGTTGTTATTGTCGTTTTTTGCACAGCCCATAAATACTGTTGCAATAACAGCAATTGACATAGCGATAATTAAAATTTTACTTTTCATAGTATAACTTCCTTTCACCATTATAATTAACATTTATTTTGATTTTATACAAATTATTTTGTTAAAGTTCCGCCGTCGGAATAAAGAAGTAGCAGGATATCTTCTTCAGCTCCTGTTTTTGCGTTTACATAGATGAGAACCTCTTCATTGGTTTCGGTGCTTTCGCAGTGGAATTCATAGCACATTGCTTCAGTTCCATTGTCCTTTGGAATTACACAGTTTTTAACATTCAGTACATTTAGATAGGGACTGATATTTTTCTGCAGCTCCTCAGCCTTTTTTTCGGTTTTGAATGATTCTCTTTCCCTGTGGTTGGTTAAATAGCCCTCAGCCTCCATTGAAACAACCTTGCCGTCATTCAGTGAAACACCAACCTTAATTAAATCACTGTAATATACAACATTTCCTTTGGTGTAAGCCATATTGACGATACAGATATTATTCTCTGTCATATAATACGTCTCAGACATATTATCAAATCCGAGCTTATCAAGATAGTTCTTTGCAATGTTTACTGCATTTTTTTCGGTAATCGTTGACTTGGTGATTTTTCCACCGTACAGCATATATGCAACATATCCGCCTTGCTTTGTTATGCCTACAGTTTTTTGCCCGTAGGTGAATACATAACAGGGCATATTGCCGTCCTCTTCACTTGCAAAACTTACCTGATCAACTGCACATCCCATTGCGTATGCAGCAACATCTATTGCATCGTCTTTGCTATAGCTTTCAGCATTTTTCAGCATTTTTGATTCTCTGTTTAAAACTGCGTCGGCAAAAGGTCCATCATATAAAAGAGTTGGATAATCCTTGAATGCCTTTTCTGCAGTTGTCATATCGTTAGTCAGTGAATTGATGCTGACATTGTTTTTATTTTTTACATTGCTTGCCGTTATGCGTCCACCGTTGTTGCATACAGAAACCATTGAGGCGATTGAATCATTAAGCTGATTTGCATAGTTTAACAGTGTCGAAAGATTTTTATGCTCCTCGTCACTTATTTTTTCACCTGATGCTGCCTTTTGTGCAATATAGGTTGCATAGTCTCCCGCCTGGCTTATGAATTTATATGTGGAGCTTAAATTCATCTGGGCGACAGGAAGACGTGATAATGCATCCTTTGCCTCGTTACATTCCGAATATAAATCTGAACTGATTTCAAAAAGCATTTTGTCTGAATTGGAGTAAACACTTTTTGTCAGATTCGTTTCAATGGAATCCATTGTTTCCGATAATTCATTAAGACTTTGCTGATAATTGTTTTCCAGCTGTGCTTTATAGGTTGCTGCCATATTCATATTCATGATTGCAAATCCTGCAAGGACTGCAACAATTGCAATGGAATATGAAAATAATCTAATGTATCCTCGTTTTGTCATACATATTACCTCCGATAGTTATTTTTTACCGAAAATTAAAAAAACATTCAAAAAAATATTTAATTGTTGCGATATATGTGTTACAATATCAATAATTGTATTATTGTGGAGCAGTGCGTTATGGCAAAAGTTGAAGGAAAGAAGAGAATTGTTGTTAAGGTCGGTACATCAACCTTAACGCATCAGACGGGAAAAACAAATATTGCGAGGGTTGCCAAGCTGGTTTCCGTTTTATCGGATTTGAAAAATGCAGGCAACGAAATCGTTTTGGTATCCAGCGGTGCCGTTGGAATCGGTGCGGCAAAGTTAGGACTTTCCGCTAAGCCCAAAACAACAAGAGGTTTACAGGCTTCAGCAGCGGTTGGGCAGTGTGAGCTGATGTTTCTTTATGATAAAATGTTTTCTGAATATGGTGTAATTGTCAGCCAGCTTTTGTTTACGGCCGATACACTTTCAAATGAGCTTGAGAAAGGGCATCTCCTTGATACCTTTAATCAGCTTCTTGATTATGGTGCTCTTCCGATTGTGAATGAAAACGACTCTGTTTACGTTGAAGAGCTTTTAAACGGTGATAACGATTGCCTGAGTGCAACCGTTGCAAGTCTTATAGATGCCGATTTATTAATCATGCTGACCGATACGGATGGCCTTTATGATGATAATCCAAGCAAAAATGAAAATGCAAAGCTGATTTCATATGTTGAGGAAATAACGCCCAAGCTGTTTGAAATTGCAGGTGATGCAGGTGAAAAGGGAACAGGCGGCTTTACAACTAAAATAAAGGCGGCCAAGATTGCAACTGATTCAGGTATTCCTGTAATCATCATGAATGGCGAAAAGCCGACTTCCATTTATAAAGTCCTTGAGGGACAAAGCATAGGTACATATTTTTCAGCGAAGGGTGAGTGATTGAATTGTTAGAACAGTTAGGTGTAAATGCAAAAAAGGCAGCAGGTGCTCTTGCATCTGTAACGACACAGCAGAAGAATGCTGCACTTGAAGAAATTGCAAAAGAGCTTGTCAATCATACAGATTATATAATTGAGCAGAATAAAATAGATTTGGAGAATGGCAGAAACGCAGGACTTAATGAAGGACTGCTTGATCGTCTTATGCTGGATGCGGATAGGATAAAAGGCATAGCCGACGGCTGTATTCAGGTGTCAAAGCTTGATGATCCCTGTGGTATCGTGCTTGATGAAATCGTTCGCCCGAATGGACTTAAGATACAGAAGGTTTCCTGTGCTATGGGCGTTATAGGTATTATTTATGAGGCTCGTCCTAATGTAACTGCTGATGCAGCAGCTCTTTGCCTGAAAAGCGGAAATGCTGTTATTCTTCGCGGCGGCAAGGAGGCTATTCGTTCCAATATTGCAATAGCAGAGGTTATGAGAAATGCTGTTGAAAATGCAGGACTTCCAAAGGATTCCATACAGCTTGTAACCGATACAAGCAGGGAATCCTCAGCTGAGCTTATGAAAATGAAGGGTGTTCTTGATTGTCTGATTCCTCGCGGCGGTAAGGCACTTATCAAGGCTGTTGTTGAAAATTCAACAGTTCCTGTTATTGAAACAGGCTCAGGAAACTGCCATATTTATGTTGATGAATATGCGGATATTGATATGGCGAGTGAAATTATTTTTAATGCGAAGACCCAGCGTATAGGCGTGTGCAACGCTTGTGAAAGTCTCGTTATCCACAGTGCGGTTATTGATAAGTCATTGCCTGTAATCAAGAAAAGGCTTGATGAAAAAAATGTTGAAATACGCGGTGACGAGAGAGTGCAGAAGGTTTGTACTGATATCAAGGCAGCAGATGAAAGCGATTTTTCCACAGAATATCTTGATTATATTATCAGCGTTAAAACTGTTGATAGTCTTGATGAGGCAATTGAGCACATCAATGAAAATTCAACAGGACATTCAGAGGCTATTATTACGGACAATGAAAAAAATGCAAAAATATTTATGAGCAGAATTGATTCATCGTCTGTTTATCACAATGCATCAACACGTTTTACGGACGGCGGTGAATTCGGTCTCGGTGCTGAAATCGGTATTTCAACCCAGAAGCTTCACGCAAGAGGACCGATGGGACTTTGTGAACTTACAACAACAAAGTATTTAATTTTCGGAAATGGACAGGTTAGATAATAAAATGGACGAAAAGGAAAGAGCAAAGCAACGGAAAAAACGCAAAAGGGCTAACAGGCGCAAACAGGCAGGCAAGAACTTTTTAATTTTTATCTCAATACCTGTCTCTTATACACATCTGACGCTGCCGACGACTAGTCGAGTGTAGA
>UQVI01000098.1 GCA_900544515.1 uncultured Oscillospiraceae bacterium
TGCGTGACGGAATCACAAATTGGGTGCCTACAATGATCAGCGAAACATATGGTGTTTCTCCATCTTTCTCCGTTTTCCTGACCATTGCACTTCCTGTTTTCAATGCCTTTGGTGCTTATGCGGTTGTTCCACTGTATAAAAAGCTTAAGGAAAATGAAATGAAAACCTCAGGCGTTGTGGGAATGATAGCACTCATTCCGCTTTGCGCAATGCTCTTTATTGATAAATTATCCGTTTATGTAGTTGTTGTTCTGCTTGCACTTACAACATCAATTATGTATGCGCTGAATTATCTGATTATATCTCTTGTGCCTGTCAGATTTTCAAAGTATTCCAGCACATCCACTGTCAGCGGTGTTCTTAACTCAGCAGCACATATAGGCTGTGCGGTATCATCATACGGCTTCGGTGCAGTGTCTGAAAGATTCGGCTGGAAATGGGTTATTGTTGTCTGGATTGTTTCGGCAGTCTTAACCTTTGCCTTTTCATTTTTGTCAAATAAAAAATGGAAGAAATTTATATAGTTCGGATTTCTCTCTATTGCCTAAGTATCAAACACCTGATTTATATCGTAGCTTTTATTCTTTCTGTCTTTATTCATAAAATGTATTGAGACGGAAATAATAATTGTTATTAAATATAAATCGGGTGTTTTTATGCGTGATAAAAAATATGATGTCATTATTGTCGGTGCAGGACTTGCCGGCTTATCCTGTGCTTATGAGCTCAGCTCAAGGGGCAAAAAAGTGTTGCTTGTTGAAAAACAGGCGTATGCCGGCGGACGAACATCATCCTTTATTGACAATTCAATGCAGGTGGAATCAGGACTTCACAGGTATATCGGCTACTATTCGGCACTGCCTAAGCTCCTCAAAAAGTGCGGCGTGAAAATAGGGGATATTGTCACTTGGGAGGAAAAGGTTGATATTCTGATAAAGGATGAAAATAAAAAGCTGGTTCTCGGCTTAGCACCGCTTTTTGCCCCTGTAAAAACACTTCGCGGCATTTTTGGTAATCATGATATTTTAAGTGTAAAAGATAAGCTTTCACTGATTGAATTTTTTATCTGTGGCTTTTCAAACTATATTTTTTCTGAAAATCTTGACCGTTATTCTGTCACTGAATATGCCAATAATCATGGCGTTTCTGAAAAAAGCAAACGGCTTGTTCTTGAGCCGCTAAGCAGCGGAATATTTTTTATGCCGCCTGAGAATTATTCGGCATATGCTTTTTTCGGATTGTTTGCACCGGCAATACCAAAATTCTATAAAATGCGTATTGGCGCTTTTTTAGGCGGTATGACCGATGTTATGTGCAATCCCATAGTCGGTAAAATAAAATCACTTGGCGGAGATTTTATTTTTAGCAAGGAAATATCAGAAGTGATTTATAAAAACAATACAGTGACAGGCGTTGAGAGTACAGATGGTGACTGCTTTTATGCCGATAATATCGTTATAGCGACAACACTTTCAGCAGCAAAGGATATTCTTAAGCCTTTAAAAAATCATAAATCACTTGATAAGCTTTTTTCACTAAAGACAATGTCCGCCTGTACTTTTCAGCTTGAATTAAATAAGCCTGCACTGAAAAAGGACATCACAACCTTTGGTCCGGGTACGGATATGGTCAGCTTTGCAGAGCAGTCTCGCTCAACTTTCAGAAATTTAAAAGGAAGATTATCGGTTATTCTCGGTAATCCTAAGGAATATTCAAATAAAAGTGCTGAAGTGATTTTGGAAATTGTAAAAAAACAGATGTCTTCACTCGGAATTCATCTTGATAACAGTATTATAAATTACAGAAAGGTCGCCGAAGAGGATGAATTTTATTCTCTTGATAAAGGCAGTCAGAATCTCAGACCAATGCAGAAAACTGAGCTTGACGGACTTGTCCTTGCCGGTGATTATACATTGACATCATCTTTTGCAACAATGGAGGGTGCTGTTATTTCCGGCAAAAAGGCAGCAAAGGTATGTCTTGAAAACAAGTAATACATCAATGGGCAGTGATTCTACTGCCTTTTTTTGATAATTTATATAGTTGTATTTATTTTTTTCTATGTTATAATTAGCTTGATAAATTAATTTTTTGTATGCAGGAGAATGGTTATGAAAAAGGATAATACCCCTGATATCAAACTGAATATTCATAATAATTCTGTCAGCTTCAGTGTTTCGGACGGCTGGGAGGCTGAATTTTTAGGTGCAGATTTTCCACAGCTTGTGGATGATAATCTGCTGGTACATACGCCGCTTTGTGACGCTGTGGCAACACTGTCCTTTAAATGCAGAAAAGGTGACAGCATTACTGAAAAGGACTGTAAAATAAATATTAAAGGAATGCACGGTGCACAGGGCAGGAAGCCGAATATGATTCCTGAGCCTGCACAGTGGTATGCAAAAGGCGGAAGCCTTAACAAAATCAATTCCTATTCCTGTGATGATGTGCTCAGAGATGCTGCCGATGCTTTTGCTGAACAGCTATTTAAAATAACAGGCAAAAAAGCAGAAAACAATGATAACGGAGATGTTTATTTTTATATTGACAGTGACCTGGATTATCTTGGTGAGGAAGGTTATGAAATCACCTGTGACAGTAAAGCCATTAAAGTTGCCTGCAGCACCGTTTTAGGTGCAGTATGGGCAGGCAAAACCATATGCCAGTTAATGATGCAGGGCGGATTTCCCTGCGGTATTATGCGTGATTACCCACGATATAGCGTGAGAGGCTTCATGCTTGATGTGGGAAGAAGACCTGTTTCAATGTCAACACTTGAAAAAATTGTTGACCATATGGCTTGGTACAAGATGAATGATTTTCAGATTCACCTTGGCGATAATTATATATGGCTTGAGGATTATGCTGAAAATGGGGATGAAAGTACCTTTGATGCTTACAGTGCGTTCCGTCTTGAAAGCTCACTGAAAAATGATAAGGGTGAAACCCCTACATCAAAAGACTACAGCTATTCAAAGGCAGAGTTCAACCGTTTTATGAAAGATGCCTTGAAAAAGGGGGTACGCATTACACCTGAAATTGATATGCCTGCACACGCTCTTGCATTCACAAAGGTTTTTCCTGAATATGCGGTAATGGGTAAGGTTTCACCGCTTATGAAAAAGCGTCCGCTCACTGACCACATCAATGTGGCAGAGCCTGAGGCAATAGAATTTGTTAAAAGGATTTTTGATGAATATATCTCAGGCGATGAGCCTGTGTTCCCAAAAGGTACAACCGTTCATATCGGTGCTGATGAATTTTTGACCGACTATGGAGCTTACCGAAGATTTATAAATGAAATCATTCCTTATATAAAAAAGACAAATCCTGTACGTTTATGGGGCAGCCTTACCTGGATAAAGGATGAGCCTGAAACTCCGATTGTCAAAGACGCAGTTAACGGTGTTCAGATGAACCTCTGGTCAAACACTTGGGCAGACGGCAGAGAAATGTATGATTTAGGCTATCATCTGATCAATACAATTGACCATCGTCTTTATATGGTGCCAAACGGTACAAGGATACGTGCTCCGTATATGGACTATATAAATAAGCGTATCGCATTTAAGCAGTTTGAACCAAATAAAGTCAGATTGAAGGGTAAGGGAAAATATGTCAATCTCCCTGCAGGCAACAATCAGCTTATAGGCTCATGCTATGCGATATGGCAGGATAATATTGATAAACGTGCTAAGGGTATTAATGAACAGGATTTGTTTGACAGATTTGAGGACAGTGTTGCCCTTATGGCAGAAAAAAACTGGGGTTCATGTACGGATAAGCATTCAGCAAGGCAGATTGATAAGCTATCTGCAGTTGTCGGTTATCCGCTGCAGAAGCGTGTTAATGTTGCAAAGCCTCTTGAAAACATTGAGCTTAAGGGTGGCAATAGTTTTATTAATACAGGCTTGGATAAATTGACAACCGGTGCAAGGCTGATGCTGACGATTACCTTTGACGAGGTGAAGCCGGGTCAGATTCTTATGGAGGCTGATGCGCCCTATGGTACGTATGATATCAGAATAACTGAAAACGGAAAGCTTGGCTTTACGGCAGAGGGTTATGATTACGAGTTTGATTACACGCCTGCTGTAAATAAAAAGCTGAATATTATTTTGGATACAAAACCTCTTAGAACAGTGCTTAAAACAGGGCTTGTTACAAGGAAAAAGGCAAAGGGAAGCTTTTCGCACAATGGAACTGTCAGATGCAGTAATATTAAAAATTCATCCTTCAGTATCCCTTATCAGAGAATAGGCTCAAAAACCAATTCCGTGAAAGCACATATACATAGTATTAAAGTTCTATGATGATGTTTGACATATAAATATCAGGATAATGATATGGAAATAAAAGAATTTTTTAAATTACATAAAACGGTTGCAGTCGCACTTTCAGGCGGTGTGGATTCTGCTGTACTTCTTTTACTTGCGAAAAGGTATGCCGAACAGGTTTATGCTTGCTTTGTGAAAAGTGATTTTCAGCCTGAGTTTGAGCAGAAAGATGCAGTTGAAATCTGCAATTTACTGAATCAGAAATTAATCATATTAGAAGTGGATGTTTTTAAAAATGAAAATATAATTGCAAATTCATCTGAAAGATGCTATTTCTGCAAAAAAAATATATTTTCAAAAATAGCAGAGTTTGCGGAGACGGTCGGTGCAGATGCTGTTATTGAGGGCACGAATGCGTCTGATGATATCGAGGACAGAGCAGGCTATAAGGCATTGAAGGAGTCAGGCGTTTTCTCACCCCTCAGGCTCTGTGGCATTGATAAACAGACAGTGCGTGAAATTGCACGCGAAAATGCACTGCCTGTTGCTGACAAACCATCCTATGCCTGCCTTGCAACGCGTATACCGACCGAAACACGAATTACAAGGGAAATGCTTGTTAAAACCGAAAAGGCTGAAAATGAATTGTTTAAGCTTGGATTTTTCGATTTCAGAATAAGATATTTCAATGGCAGTGCAAAGCTGCAGATTACAGACAATGATATTGAAAGGTTGTTACATAACAGAAAATGGATTCTTAACAAAATCGGTCAGTATTATGATGATATACTTCTGGATTTAAAGGTACGTGATAATAATGAATAAGGATGAATTAAAGGCAATACTTGAAGATGTAGCAAAGGGGAAGATATCTGTTGAGGATGCTGCAGTGAAATTTAAAACCGAGCCCTTTGAGGACTTGGGCTTTGCTAAGGTTGATCACCACAGAGGAGTGCGTCAGGGTGCTGCTGAGGTGATTTACGGTGCCGGCAAGACAAAGGAACAGATACTTAAAATCGTTTTGGCAATGATGGAGCATGGTGAAAAATCAGTGCTTATCACAAGAATGAGCAAAGAGGCATATGAATATGTATCAAAGGAAGTACCGATTTTTTACGATGAACTTTCAAAAGTGGGAATAGCAGGAGAAAGATTACCAAGCGAGAATAAAATCGGAAAGATTGTTATAGCCACAGGCGGTACAAGTGATATACCTGTTGCGCAAGAGGCTGCTCTCACCGCTGAATTTTACGGCAGTAATGTACTGCGTCTTTATGATGTCGGTGTATCAGGTGTTCATCGCCTTATAAACAGTATGGATGAGCTTGCTACGGCTAAGGTAGTTGTTGCTGTTGCAGGTATGGAAGGTGCACTGGCAAGCGTTGTGGGCGGTATGGTTGACTGCCCTGTAATTGCAGTGCCGACCTCTGTAGGATACGGTGCGAATTTCGGCGGACTCTCTGCGCTCCTGTCAATGCTTAATTCCTGTGCAAGCGGTGTCAGTGTTGTTAATATTGACAACGGCTTTGGTGCAGGTTACCTTGCAAATATGATTAATAAAATTTGAGGATAAATATGAAAACATTATTTTTGGAATGTAATATGGGTGCAGCAGGGGATATGCTTATGGCTGCTCTGTGGGAACTTACGGAGGATAAGGAAACCGCTCTTGAATGTATTCATTCAATCGATTTGCCTCATACAAGCATCAGCTTTGATAATACTGTTACCTGCGGCATTTCCTGTACAAAGGCGCACGTTGTGATTGCCGGTGAGGAGGAGAGTTACAATCATATACATAATGCCCCTCATCATCATTTTACCTTATCCGATGTTTATGAGATCATTGACAGCCTTAATATTTCCGATAACGTAAAGGAAAGATCAAAGTCAGTCTACAACACCATTGCCGCTGCAGAGAGTAAGGTGCATAATATCGATGTGTCAATGATTCATTTTCACGAGCTTGGCATGCTTGATGCAATAGCCGATGTTGTTATTTGCTGTTTTCTTATTGAAGGCTTGAATGTAGATAAAATTGTAGTTTCTCCGATAAACGTCGGAAGCGGTACGGTCAGATGTGCACACGGTTTAGTGCCTGTGCCTGCACCTGCAACTGCACAGATACTTATCGGTATACCATATTATAAAAGCAATATCGGCGGTGAGCTCTGTACTCCGACAGGTGCGGCTATACTTAAGATCTTTGCAGACGATTTTTCCAATATGCCTGAAATGACAGTAAAATCAATAGGCTATGGTGCAGGCAGCAAGGAATTTGAACAGGCAAATTGTATAAGAGCTTTTCTTGGTGAAACGGAAAATAATTCTTCTGATGAGGTGATTGAGCTTGTATGCAATGTTGATGATATGACAGCTGAGGAATTATCCTTTGCCTGTGAAAAGCTTTTTTCCTCAGATGCACTCGACGTATATACACAGCCTGCATATATGAAAAAGGGCAGATTAGGTACAGTTATTACAGTACTGTGCAGGGAAGAGAATAAGAAGAATATAATAACATGTATTTTCAAATATACCTCAACAATTGGCATACGTGAGCATATCTGCAAAAGATATGTGCTTGACAGGAAAGAGGAGCTTATAAAATCTCCCATAGGTGAGATTCGTGCAAAATGCTCATCCGGATTTGGCGCAGATAAAATAAAGTATGAATTTGACGATTTGAAAAAAATTGCAGATGAAAAAAATATGTCAGTTTTTGAAGTGAAAAAATTATTGGAAAATAATAGTTTGACGAACTGAAAGCCAGCAGCCTGAAATACCAAATAATCACACTTTGTTAATAAACTATTCCAACAAAATACTATGAATATACACTATATTGTTGCAATGTTTACAATTTGTTCATAAAATATGGCCTGTCTCTTATACACATCTCCGAGCCCACGAGACTAAGGCGAATC
>UQVI01000099.1 GCA_900544515.1 uncultured Oscillospiraceae bacterium
AGTTTATAATAATATTTCAAAGTATTAATTTATTAAGGGGTAAATTATGGCGAAATTCAGATGGGAAGATCCTTCAATCTTCAGGATTAACAAGGAAGACGGACACGCTTTAATGCTTCCGTTTGATGATGAAGAATCAGCACTTTCAGGTGATGAAAGCAAATATAAGCAGTCCCTGAATGGTATGTGGCAGTTTTTCTGGCAGAGGGGACTTAAGAATCAGCCGGACAATTTTGAGCTTGAAAGCTTTGATGCAAGCTCGTGGGATGAAATAAGAGTGCCTTCAGTATGGCAGACTGAGGGATATTCTGTCCCTTATTATTATGCTTCAACTTTTCCGAAGGCATTCAGCAGAAGCAAGTCAAGAATTCCGTGTATTGACCATAATATGCAGGAAATTGGTTTTTACAGAAAGACATTTGTGCTTGATGAAAATTTTGACGGCAGAGAGATATTTCTTCATTTCGGTGCTGCAAAATCAGCACTCGAGGTGTATGTGAACGGTGAATTCGTCGGCTATTCTCAGGGTTCAATGGTGCCGCATGAATTCAATGTAACAAAGTTTCTCAGAAAAGGTGAAAACCTTATCTGTGCAAAGCTCTACAGATACAGTGACGGCTCATATCTTGAGGATCAGGATATGTGGTGGCTCTGCGGTATTTACCGTGAGGTTTATCTTTATGCCGAGCCTAAGCTCTGTCTGAGAGACTTCTACATAAAAACAGATTTTGATGTCGATTATAAAGACTCTGATGTAAGCCTTGACATTTTTCTTGAAAATTATAATAACGTGAAGGGTGACTGCACCGTTGACGCCAAGCTGATTTCAGAGACAGGAAGGCAGCTGCCTGTCGGTGCAAAGGAAATAGCACTTTCAGGCGGCAAAGAAAAGCTTCACCTTGATGCAAAAATAAAGGCACCTAAGAAATGGTCTGCCGAAGCACCGAATTTATATACACTTGTTATGACTGTATCTGTTAGCGGTGAAATTGTTTGTGTTAAAACATATAAGGTAGGCTTTAAAAAGGTTGAAATCAAGGGTGAAAAAATTTATTTCAACGGTATGCCGCTTATGATAAGAGGCGTAAACCGTCACGATTTTGACCCTGATTTCGGCTGGGCTGTGCCAAAGGAAAGATATACGCAGGACCTTGATATTATGAAACAGAATAATATCAATTCCATTCGTACATCACATTATCCGGATGATCCGTATTTTTATGAAATGTGCAATAAGTACGGCTTTTACGTAATGGATGAATGTGACCTGGAAACGCACGGCGTAAGACGTAAGGGCGTTCCGGGTTCAAATCCTATGTGGACTGCTGCCGTAGTGGACAGAATGGAGCGTATGGTGCTGCGTGACCGTAATAATCCTTGTGTATTTATGTGGTCACTGGGAAACGAGGCAGGCGACGGCGATAACTTTATGCGCATGAAAGAGGCCGCTCTTAAGCTCGATGATACAAGACAATTCCATTATGAGGGCGACTTTGACCAGACGAAGAGTGATGTTATCTCACGCATGTATCCTACTGCGGATGTTATGGAAAAGCTCGGCAACAAGCAGGAAATAAAGATATCACTTTATGATAACATTGCCAATCAGCTTGCTGCTGACAGTAAGCCGATTACACTTGAAATGTACGAGGGTAAGCCAATTGTACTTTGTGAGTATGCCCATTCTATGGAAAATTCACTCGGTAATTTCCAGGAATATATCGACGATTTTGAGAAGTACGACAATATGTGCGGCGGCTTCATCTGGGACTTTGTTGACCAGGCACTTCACGTTAAGGATGAAAACGGCAATGATAATTATCTCTACGGAACGGACTTTCAGGGCTTAGAGCCGAAAAAACTTATTGATATTCCGAATACAACTGCAATGACAGGTTCAAATGTATATTTCTGTGCAAATGGTATTATCGGTGCAGACCGTACTCCTCACCCTCAGATTGCTGAGGTTAAAAAGGGATATCAGGAGATTAAGACAGAGGCCTTTGACCTTATGGCAGGAAAGTTCAGAGTTAAAAATAAATTCCTGTTTACGGATATTTCAAATTATAAGTGCAAGTGGGAGCTTAAGGCAGAGGGCGAAGTGATCGAGTTCGGCGAACTTGATAAGTTTGAATGCGAGCCGCTTTCAGAGACCTTTATCACCATTCCATACTCCATTGACAATATTCCTAAGGACAAGGAGGTTGTTCTTACAATCTCATTCTTCACAAGAAAGAAAACGCCGGGTCTTAAGTCAAACTTTGAAATTGCGTGGGATCAGTTTATTATCAATGAAATGCCTCAGCCTGTAAAGCCTGAAAATAAGGGTGATCTCAATTTTACAGTAAAGGGAAAAAGAGTTACTGCAGAAAATGATAAGATTAAGGTTATTGTGGATAACGGAAAAATTGTAAGCTATGTTATTGACGGCAGGGAAATGCTTCTGGCACCGATGATGCCAAACTATTTCAGAGCACTTACAGATAATGACATTGACTTCCTTAACTTTACACCGCAGTTTGCAAAGTTCCACCCATTCTATAAATGGCAGAGAGCAACCAAGCATAATAACGCTGTTAAGACTGTGGCAAAAGCAGGTGAGGATAACACAGTTGAAATTCATATTGCTTTCAGCACAATCGGTCTTAAGAATTCTGTAGCAACCTATAAAATTTATCCTGACGGCAAAATCTATGTTTACCATTCAGCTGTTCCTACATCTAATATGATAAAGTTCGGTTACCAGATGACACTTCCTAAGGATATGGAATATGTGACCTGGTATGGCAGAGGACCTGTTGCAACCTATTGTGACAGAAAAACAGGTGCTAAGATTGATAAGTATACTTCCACCGTTACCGATATGGATTACCGCTATATGCGTCCGCAGGAATCGTCAAACAGAACGGATATGCGCTATATGACCATTACCGATAAAAAGGGCAAGGGTCTTAAGTTTACAGCATATTTTGATGATCCGCTTAATTTCTCTGCGTACCATTACACTACGGACGGACTTGAAAAAGCAACGCATATCAATAATATTCCGTATGAGGATATTACTACACTTAATATTGACCATATGCTTTGCGGTGTCGGCGGTGACATGCCGGGTCAGGCGTTTGTCCGTGAACCTTATCTTATGAAAAAAGGAGTAAAGCAGGCATATTCATTTATTATGGAGCCTGTAAGGTAACTTAGCTATGAAAAGAGTTTTTGCATTTGTCGGCTTTTCATCTGCAATAACTCTTATCGTGCTGAATACAGTTCCTTATTGCTTTGTAAAGTTTATATTGATATTTGCAGTGGTATCTCTTTTGATATCACTGCTTGTAAAGAGCTTAAGACAGGAAAGAGTTGTGCCGATTACCTTCGGTGCAATGCTCTTTTCCTGTCTTATATTTGTTTTATGTATGCAGTGTGATGTGATACCGCAGAAATCACTTGACGGTATCAGCACGGATGTAAAATTCAGAATCGTAGATATCGAGGAGAAAACAGACAGCGGCTATCTCTATACTGTTAAAACGGAGAGCATTGATGTTTTTGACTCGCCGCAGAATATAAAGCTGAAAATAAAGTCGCAGACGAAAATACCTGCTGATTATTATGATACAATTTCAGCCGTAATTTCCTTTTACAGCTATACGGATAATGCATTTTGCTCCTTTGGCGATTACGGCAATGATATATATGTAAGAGGGAAGCTGATTCAGATTGATGATGTAACGGAGGACTCAAAGCCTCCGAATTATTACATATTGAAGCTGAGACTGAAAATAAAAGAGATAATCACTGAAAGCTTTGATGAGGAAAAGGCGGGACTTGCCTATTCAATCCTTACAGGAGATAAAGGACTGCTCAGGGATGATATAAGAGAAAGTTTCAAGGTCTGCGGTGTTTCACATATGATTGCCGTGTCAGGTTTGCATATTACCTTAATCTGTCTTTTGGTTTATTATCTTCTGAAATTTCTGAAAGTTCCTGTTCTGCCGTCGACAGTGTTAACCTTTTTGATTATCATTGTATATATAGGTGTTTCGGGGTATTCAAAATCCGCCGTGCGTGCAGGAATAATGATAGCGGTTATGCTGACTGCACGGCTGGTCAATGATAAAGCCGATACACTGAATTCACTCGGATTTGCCGTATTTATCATGTGCCTCAATCCGTTTTCTGTAACAGATGCAGGTGCACTGCTGACGGTTACTGCAATTATCGGGCTTTGTGTAATCAAGCCTGCCTATGATAAAAAGCTAAGACCTGAAAATATAATACTCGGTTATTTTTACGATGGTGTATTTTCCACCTTGTCAGTGCTGCTGTCAACACTTCCTGTTGGTTGGCTTCTTTTCAGCAGATTAAGTCTTATATCACTTGTGATGAATATTCTTTGTATACCGATTATGCAGCTTGCACTGGTGTCGGTACTGCTTGTATGTATATTTTCAGGTGTGCCGTTTCTTGTATTTATACCAAAGCATATTGCGGATTTTTCACTCGGTATGCTGATAAATGTTTCAGATTTCTGTGAGGAAAAATTCAGCGTTTTATATCTTGATATATCAGATGAATTGGTGGGTGTTGCCATTGCTGCACTGCTGCTGTTTGCAGGAATTTCACTGCTTGTCAGCCATAAAATGAATATAAAGCTTATGAGCGTGTTCATTGTTCTTATCCTTTCTGTTACAGCCGCTTTCAGTATTTACAGCTATAATCATAACGCTTATGTCCGCATCAGCGACAGCGGTGCGGTGATTATATATGATAAAGACAGTGCTGTGATAATAGATGCCGATGATAAAAGTGACTGCTATTTTATGGATGATGTGCTGTCGGCAACGAGCTTTGATTCTGTTGTTGCCTATAATTCTGCTTCCTGTAAAAAGGAAATACGTAAGCTTCTGCCTGATGCCGAGTTCAAAACTCTGCCGGATTGCGATGAAAATGTTTGCAATCATATCAGTATAAAATGTGATAACGATGTAATACTTGTGTCAGTTTTTGATAAAGTCTTTAAAATTGACGAGGATTATGTTAGAATAGATGAATACAAGGCGTACAGAAATATTTATGATAGATTTAATGAAACCGGTGATGTGATGTTTATTATCACTGAAAATGCTGATGTTCAGATAAAGGAGGGGAAATGATGTCAAAGCTTAATGAAGCTCAGCTTAAGGAACAGATAAAGAGTAATCACTTTTCAAACGCTTATCTTATTTACGGTGAGGAAAGCTATCTTAAGGGGCATTATATTTCTCAGCTGAAAAAGAAAATTGTTGACCCTACCTTTGAATCCTTTAATCTGCATCAGTTTGAGGGTAAGGATACATCGCTTGATGATATTCTTAAGGATGCACAGATGCTGCCTATGATGAGCGAATATAATCTTGTTCTTGTACGTGATTACCCTGTAGAGAAGTCAAAGGCTGATTTAAAGCTGCTGAGTGAATTCCTAGCTGATGTGCCTGAAAGCACAATTCTTATTCTTGTATACGATGCCATTGAGCCTGATGTTAAAAGTGCTTCCTTTAAGAAGATAATTACTGCCTTTGACAATGCAGGCGCAGTTGTGAATATGGAAAAGAGGAGCGAAAACGATGTGGCAAAGCTACTTGTCAGCGGTGCAAAAAAACGCGGCTCCGTGCTTGATATGAACAATGCAAAATATCTTGTTTCTGTTTCCGGCAATGATTTGAAAAACCTTCTTAATGAGCTTGATAAGCTGTCCTACTTTGCACAGGGCAGGGAGATAACAAAGGATATCATTGATAATATGGCAACAAAATGTCTGCAGGCACGTGTTTATGACCTGTCCAAATCTGTTGTTGCCGGTAATTCCGACATGGCGTACAGTGTCCTTGATACACTGTTTAATATGAAAGAGGACCCTATTCTTATACTTGCGGTTATCGGCGGTGTTTATGTGGATATGTACAGGGTGAAATGTGCCAAGACTGCGGGCTGTTCCTATGATGATGTTGCTAAGCATTATAACTATAGGGGCAGGGAATTCGCACTTAGAAATGCATCAAGAGACTGTGCCAATCTCAGCGAAAATCAGCTTAGAAAATCCATTGATGAAATTATGAATATCGACCTGAAATTAAAGAGTACTGCAACAGATAAAAAGCTTCTTCTGGAGGAATTAATCGTCAAGCTGATACTGATTGCCAGAGAGGTAAGCTATGCTTAAGATCAATGAGGCTGTTGTTGTTGAGGGAAGATACGATAAATTAAAGCTGTCAAATTTCCTGGATGCTGTTATTATTGAAACAAACGGCTTTGGAATATATAAGGACAAGGAAAAGCTTAAATTTATCCGCAGGCTTGCAAATGAAAGAGGAATCATCATTCTTACGGATTCCGATCACAGTGGTTTTCAGATAAGAAATTATGTTGCAGCAGGCATACCTAAGGATAAAATCAAGCATATTTATATACCGGACATATTCGGCAAGGAAAAAAGAAAAGCCCAGCCGTCAAAGGAAGGCAAGCTGGGTGTTGAAGGTATGAATGATGAACTTCTTTTGAACCTGTTTCGTAAAGCAGGTGTATCGGTACAAAATGCTGAAAACGGTAATCCTGTCACAAATTTTGATTTGTTTGATTTAGGCTTGTCAGGTACGGCGAACGCCAAACAGAATAAAAAGAGACTGTTGAAACGGCTTGGCTTACCGGAATGCCTTTCAACCAATTCACTGTTGAGCTACATAAATTCTTCGATGTCAAAGGAAGAGTTTATATCCATATGCAATGAGCTTTAAAATGATATAAAACAAAAAGCTGTATCAAGGTAAAAACTTTGATACAGCTTTCATTTTATTG
>UQVI01000100.1 GCA_900544515.1 uncultured Oscillospiraceae bacterium
CAGCAGAAGCAGGCAGGGCATTATTCTTATGCACATAATTTGCCACAATAAATGCAATGCCTACCATAAGCAAAATTGCTATAACAACACATACTGCTTTGGTTATAGTTTTCTTTTTCTCTTTTTTATCAGTATTTTGTTTGATTTCATTTTCATTAGTTTCCATACATAATACCTCTTTTCATTAAATTTCATCTAAATGGTCTTTAAGTAATTTACGGATAGTTCGCTCTGAATAATTGTATTTCGTAGCAATTTTATTTATGGATTCAGATGTTCCGTCATAGGTTTTAATTGCTTCCTGCAAAACAAATTCTTTGGAAAACAATCTAGTGGCGAAATTGACTTGACTACCATGAAAATATTCATAAATTTTGACTGTATTATCAAAACCAATCAGTTCACTAATTGTTTCATATGGATGGTTTAATGTACCATTTTTTATGTTTTTCTTATCAATATCAATCACCCACTTTCACCTTCTTTCAATTATATATAGATGATTTGGAAATATCTTCTGCCTTTTTCCACGCAAATTTCCAAAATAAAACAAAAAAGCACTCTAATCTACACAGATTGAATAGATTAGAGTGCTTCCTCATATGAAATATTTATTTTTCAGACACCACCTATGCCACTATCGGTGAACAATCAGAGGTGTCACAAGTGCCGAACAGGTGTCGAGAATGATTATTTTTAGGACGCTTGACTTTCATAGGCGTTTTTCAATTTTGATATAATTGAGTGTGAAGTTGCAAATTAAGAGCCGAAAAGTGCAGGTAAATACTGCCTTGAAGTCCATAGATAAAAATAACCAGCATCCAAATGGATACTGGTCATTTTGGTGCGAGAGACGGGACTTGAACCCGTACGAGTCGCCCCACACGCCCCTCAAACGTGCGCGTCTGCCGATTCCGCCACTCTCGCGTCAACGATATGAATTATAGCAGAGCAGATTACATTTGTCAACACTTTTTTTAAATTTATTTAAAAAAGTTTTGGGATATAATCTGCACTGTCAATGATCACAGATGGTGAAGCTGAAAACAGGCATTCAAAACTGCGAAATCCCCAAGAGCATCCCACCGCTTCTGCACCTGCATTTTTAGCGGTATAGATATCCACATCACTGTCACCGAAGAAAATTGCTTCATCAGCCTTACAGCCGAGTTTTTCAAGAGCAAGATTTGCGGTATAAGGATCGGGCTTTTTCGGTGTATCCTCAGAAGCACCGATTATAACATCAAAAAAGTTTTTACCGAAAAGGCTTTCCACCATTTTTACGGCAGACTGATGCGGTTTATTTGTTACAACGGCAAGCTTTACGCCCCAGCCCTTTAAGGTGTTAAGAGCATCTGTAATGCCGTCATAGATGCGTGCATGATCAAGCAAAAGATCGTTATACTTTTCTCTGAACAAATCAAGCGCTTTTACCAATTCATCATCTGACAGCTTATGTTCAAAGGCTCTGTCGAGGAGTTTCTTGGCACCATTACCAACAAAAGCCCTATAGTCAGCAAATGTCCATTTCGGCTCAACACCGTAAGACTCCAGCACATATGCAGTTGCTCGGCCCAAATCCTCAATCGTATCAACCAGTGTACCGTCAAGGTCAAAAAGCGCCGCTTTATATTGACTTTTGAAATTATCCATATAAATCACTCAAATCCTGTTCTTTTTTCTTCTTGGCATTGGAAATCGCTTTAACAATAATTACGCCAGCTACTGCTGCACCGATAATACCGCAGGCAGTATAAATTTCTTTATCCTGCTGTGCATTTCCGATTGAAAGTTTACCGCTCTTTACCTGAGTCCAGAGGTTATTCTGAAGCTCGATAATGTTCTGAGAAAGATTTTTGAAATATTGTGATTTTACATTATCACCGGGATATATAACCTCACTGCCATAAAGTGAGCTTTCCTCATTCGTTTCAACAGCAGTATTAGGTGATCTGTAATAGATAAACTCACAGTTTTCAAAAGCAACCTGAGGCTCATGCATAAAGTTTATAAATGCCTCTCCTCCCCTTTTGTTTTTTGAGCAGGTCGGAACACAAAAGGCATCGTAAAAATAGTTTATACCTTCCTTTGGGAAACAATAGCCCAAATCCTCATTGTTCTCCAGCATAAGCAGATAGTCACCGGCATAATAGGTTGCAAAGGCATATTCTCCGCTTTCCATAAGATTGAAAACCTCGTCCATTACATAGACAGGATTGGTCTTATCCTTCTGCTCGGCAAGGAGCTGCGCACACTCAACCCAGTCCTGCTCATTGGTTGAATTAAAATCCTTATCAAGCATTGCCTGAGCAATTGCAAAGGAATCACGTGAATTGTTGAACATAAGGACCTTGCCTTTATACTGCTCATCCCAAAGCACGTTCCAGCTATCAGGCTCTTCTTTTACTATTGTTTTATTATAAATAAGAACAGTAGTACCAACATTAAAGCACACGGTGTAACGCTGCTCAGGGTCAAAAAACAGATTCAGACAGTCCTCGCTGATATATTTCATATTCGGAATATTTTCATAATCCAGCTCAAGCAGCATATCCTCATCAATAAGACGTTCAATCATATAATCACTCGGAGCAATCACATCATATGAGACTCCGCCGCCTGAAAGCTTTGAATACATATTTTCATTAGACTCATAGTTGGTATAATTCACCTTAGCGCCTGTCAGCCGTTCAAATTCACTGACAACGTCCATTGAGCCTTCGCTGCCGTCGGAAATATATTCACCCCAGTTATACACATTTACGGTAGTTCCCTGAAGTCCTAAATTTCTATAATACGCAATCTGCTCCTCAGTGAAATATTCGTCATCCGCATAAGCAGTAAAAGGAAAAGCACAAAGTAAAGTTATAACAGCCAGAATTACAGCTATATGTCTTTTCATCTATCATCACGCTTACCCTTTCTTTCCGCTCTGTTCTGGGCAAAGTTCATCAGCACAAGAAGAACAAGAATAACAACGAACATCAGCGTTGAAAGTGCATACATATCAGGCTTTACTCTTTTTTTGGTCATAGAGAAGATATATATAGGCAATGTCTGAAAGCTCGGACCGTTTGTGAAATAGCTGATAATAAAGTCATCAAGTGACAAAGTAAAGCTCATTACGCAGCCTGTAATAATACCTGTAATGATTTCAGGCATAACCACCTTGAAAAATGCTTTATACGGCTTACATCCGAGATCAACTGCCGCCTCATAAACATGCATATCAAACTGTCTGAGCTTAGGCATCACATTCAGAATTACGTACGGAAGCGCAAAGGTGACATGGGCAATAAGAAGTGTCCAGAAACCGAGCACATCACTTCTGTTAATCAGTGACCCTGCAAAGACAAAAAGGAGCATCATTGCAATACCTGTAACGATTTCAGGATTCATCATAGGAATATTTGTTGCAGTCATCATCCCTCTTTTATAGAGCTTGTTCTTTGAATTAAAAAGCCCTACGGATGCAAGCAATCCTATAATAGATGAAATGATAGCCGTGCATAAAGCAAGTACTACTGTATTCTTCAGCGCCTGCATTGCAGCAGCGTCCGAAAACATTTCACTGAACCAATGAAGAGAAAATCCGCTGAAGATATAGGTGCTTGCAGTTGAATTAAAAGAAAACAGAATCATTACTGCAATAGGTGCATAAAGAAAAATGAAAATCAAAGCAATATACAGTTTTGATAAAGGTGAAGTCTTTTTTTTCATATTACAACACCTCCGTCGTTTTCATCATCCGCACCAAAGTAATTCATTACACCCAAACAAATTAAAATCAGAATCATCAATACGAAAGACAGAGCCGCACCTAAATTGTAGTTGTTTGCGCTCTGGAACTGACTTTCAATAACGTCACCGATTAAAACAATCTGTCCGCCGCCAAGCTTCTGCGTAATATAAAAGGTTGAAACGCAAGGCACAAAAACCATAGTTATACCGCTTAATACGCCGGGCATAGATAAGGGAAATATCACCCTGCGCATAACCTGAAATCTATTTGACCCCAGATCCTCAGCTGCTTCAACAAGGGAATGATCCATTTTTGAAAGCACTGAATATATCGGCAGAATCATATACGGCAGGAAATTATATACCATACCGAGAATGACCGCACCTCCGGTATTAATCAGCTTCAACGGCTGAATACCGACTGCACTCAGTATACTGTTTATTACTCCGGAATCGCCGAGTATGGTCATCCAGCTGTAGGTTCTTATCAGAAAGTTCATCCACATAGGGAGCATTACGAGAAGCACCATCATCTGCTGTCTCCTCATACTGAACTTTGAAAAGATATATGCAAAGGGATAGCCGATAATAAGACATATCAATGTTGCTGCAAGTCCGTATAAAACAGATAAAAGAATTGTGGGAATATAGGAAGGTATCTGAGAAACACTGTCAAGAGAAAACGCACCTGACCTGTCGGTAAAAGCATAATATGCAACCATAATCAGGGGAGCAATAATAAAAAGCAGTGTCCAAACAAGATAAGGCTTATCAAGAAACCTTGTGCAGCGTCTATTCATCTTCACTATCCTCCCAGTTATAGGATGCATCAGAAATATGATCCATCTCATCAGAGAAGGAGGAATAGTCACCAAACTCACCGCTGTATTCACTTCTGTTCATAATATGAATCGCATCAGGCTCGATGTACATACCGATTTTTTCGCCGACCTTATGATTTTCCTCAGTAGTCTGAATCATCCATATAAAGCCGCCCACATCAACAAGGATTTCAAAGTGAACACCCTTAAAGGTTACACTTGTTATTTCACCTGTAAGAGAAGCCTTGGCACCCGGCTCAACAATTCTGATATCCTCAGGTCTTACAACAGCCTCAACAAAAGCATTCTCACCAAAGCCTGCATCAAGGCAGTCAAATGTAACTCCGCCGAAGGACACAACATAATCCTTAAGCATGATGGCATCGACGATATTTGACTCACCGATAAAATCGGCAACAAAGGCATTTACAGGCTCATTGTAAATATCCTCAGGCGTACCGATTTGCTGAATTTTACCCTTGTCCATAACGACAACAGTATCGGACATCGAAAGTGCTTCCTCCTGGTCGTGCGTCACGTAAACAAATGTGATTCCCAGTCTCTTCTGAATTGACTTGAGCTCCGTCTGCATATCCTTTCTGAGCTTGAGGTCAAGTGCACCGAGAGGCTCGTCAAGAAGGAGCACATGCGGATTGTTTGCAAGTGCTCTGGCAATTGCCACACGCTGCTGCTGACCGCCTGAAAGAGAGTCAATACTGCGTTTCTCAAAGCCCTTTAAGTTCACAAGCTCCAGCATCTGAGCAACAATCTGACGGATTTCGTCCTTAGACTTCTTCTGAAGCTGAGGGCCGAATGCAATATTTTCATATACATTTAAATGAGAAAAAAGAGCATAACGCTGAAAAATGGTGTTCACCTTTCTCTTATGAGGAGGAACATCATTTATTTTTTTACCTTCAAAAATAATATCGCCCTCATCAGGATCAATAAAACCTGCAATGCAGCGAAGAGTAGTAGTCTTACCGCATCCTGAAGGCCCAAGCAGCGTTATAAACTCTTTTTCATTAATATACAAATTCAATTTATCAAGTACAACATTGTCACCGTATTTCACGGTGATGTCCTTAATATCTATTATCTTTCCCAATATACACATCCTCATTTTACTAACACGATTTGGCAAAGCCATAAATTAAATATAAATAATTATTAATAGAATGTCAATATATTTTTTTTAATATCTCTTCACCTTTTTCTGCCTTTTCAATCGTATCCTTCACCTGTTCAAAATCACACACCATTGATTTGGGCTTTGCACTGAAATTATCCATACCGAACGGCACAAAATAATAGTTCTTATAATTAAGCAATGCACCGATATTTTTAGCAGCAGCACCAAGCGCATCATTGGTTGATATTCCTATGACTACAGGACGGTTGTTTCTTAAATGACTCTTCGCCGCCATAGTTACTGATGTATCCGTAATTCCGTTTGCAAGCTTTGCAAGGGTATTTCCTGTACAGGGGACGATTGCAAGGACATCAAACATTTTCTTCGGGCCGACAGGCTCTGCCTGTTCTATAGTATGGATTATGCTGTTGCCTGTTATTTCAATCAGTTTATTCTGTATATCAACAGCATTTCCGAAGCGTGTATCTTTTGAATAAGCATTTTCACTCATGATCGGTGTAACACTATGCCCAGCCTTTACCAAAGCTTTTATGGCATCAATTGATTTTGCAAAGGTGCAGAATGAACCTGTCAGGCAATAACCGATGTTCAAGAAAAATCCTCCTTTATAATTTGGTTTATTGTTTTTCCGATTAAGTATCCTGCTGATTTTTTTGAATAGCGAGACGGCAGTCGCTTACCGTCAATCAGTTTAATACCCTTTGATTTTGCATAGAGCGTATCCACTCCGCCCGGAAAGGATGCAAGATCAATAAGAGTAACATCACTGCCCAACGCATCAAGCTCTGCCTTAGTGAAAATAATATGCGGTACTGTATTGAATACGATATCGTAATCATTTTTTACAGCCAGCTCATCAAAGGTTATATGATTTGCTCCGTTAAAACGTGAAAGAGCAATGCTTTCCTTACCTGTCTCTTATACACATCTCCGAGCCCACGGGACTAAGGCGAATCTCG
>UQVI01000101.1 GCA_900544515.1 uncultured Oscillospiraceae bacterium
TTTAACGCAATTATAGCTGAAAAGATAATGATTTTAAGCAACACTTCGTTATCGCACCTCAGCTTTATGTCAGCAGGTCTTTGTTTATTTCACTTTTGCAATGGTAACACCGTTTTCACCCTCACCATATTTGCCAAGACGGTATTCTGAAATATTGGGGTGTGTTCTGAGGTAATCCGTTACCGCAGCTCGCAAAGCTCCTGTGCCCTTTCCGTGAATAATGCGTATTTCCTCAATATTATTAAGAATGCATTTATCAATGAACAGGCTCAGCTCGCCCAGTGCCTCGTCAACCGTTTCGCCCCTCATATCAATCTCCGTCTTAACATCCGCATCTGCACGTGAAGAGGTGCGGTAAACATTATGGCGTGTTGCCTTTGGCTTTTCCTTAGGCTTGTCAAGAATCATAATATCAGACAGCTTAACGCGTGTTTTCAAAAGACCTGATTTAACAAGGAGCTTGTCACCAACCTCGACAACCTCACCCTCACCGATACCTTTAATCACAATTCTGTCGCCGACCTTCGGCTCACGAGGGAGCTTGTAATCATAGTCCCAGTTATCTGCCAGCTCAGCAGGGTTAATCAGCTCATCCATTTCACCCATCTGCGATTTAACCGCACGGCGTGTTTTGCGTGCAATCTCAGTGGCGTTGGATTCATTCTGCTCTTTTTTCAGCTTTTCCAGTTCAAGAAGAAATTCGGAGGATTTACGCTTGGCAGCCTCAATAAGCTTTTCTGCCTCACGCTTTGCCTTGTCAAGCTCCCTCTTTTTCAGCGTTTCAATCTTGTCCTTTTCAGACTGTGCCTTTTCCTCAATTTTCTTTGCTCTTGCCGTCATTTCCTCTGCAACTTTTCTCTCATCTTCCAGAGCCTGACGCGAGCTTTCCAGCTTTTCCAAGACGGATTCAAAATCACGATTGTCTGAATTGACAATGCTTTTTGCGTGCTCCACGACCGCCTTGTCCATACCGAGATGCTCGGAAATAGCAAAAGCGTTTGACCTGCCAGGAACACCAATTAGAAGCCTGTAGGTAGGTCTGAGTGTTTCCACATCAAATTCACAGCAGCCATTGCTTACACCCGGTGTATCAAGAGCATATGCCTTAAGCTCTGCATAATGGGTCGTAGCAGCAATAACCGCACCCTTTGAGCGTATATTTTCAATAACAGATACTGCAAGAGCTGCACCCTCAACAGGGTCTGTACCTGCTCCCAGTTCGTCAATCAGCACAAGTGACTTGCCGTCTGCCTTGCTCATAATATCAATAATATTCACCATATGGGATGAAAAGGTTGAAAGGGACTGTGCAATACTCTGCTCGTCGCCGATATCCACAAGTATTTTGTCAAAAACAGAAATGCGTGATCTGTCCGACGCAGGGATAAGCAGTCCGCACATGGACATGGCGGTGAGCAGTCCCAGTGTTTTCAATGAAACGGTTTTACCGCCTGTATTCGGACCAGTGATTACAAGGGTATCATATTCGTCACCCAGCTTGATATCCGTAGGCACAACCTTTTTGGCATCAATCAGCGGATGACGTGCTTTTTTAATATGAATAATGCCTTCATTATTTAAAAGCGGCTTTGTGGCTTTCATCTTATAAGCCAGGTGTGCCTTTGCAAAAATAAGGTTCAGCATAACTGCACTGTTAAAGGAATGCTTGATTGACTGTGCAAATTCCCCAGCCTCTGCAGACAGTTCAAAAAGGATACGCATAATCTCATCACGTTCCTTGCCCTGCAGAACCTTAATATCATTATTTGCATCCACTACCGATGCAGGCTCAACAAAAACCGTTGCACCTGTTGAGGATGTGTCGTGAACAAGGCCGGGAACATTTCCTCTGTTTTCAGCCTTTACAGGGACTACAAAGCGTCCGTTACGCTGTGTGACAATTGCCTCCTGCAGATACTGCTGATAATGTGAGGAATGAATCATTGAATCGAGCTTTTCACGTATTGAATTTTCCTTTGACCTGATTTTTCTTCGTATATCATTGAGCGTTTCTGACGCTTTATCCGATATCTCCTCTTCATTGATAATGCAGGTAAAGATTTTATTTTCAAGGTATTTATTTACGGTTATTCCCTCAAAAAAGAAATCCAGGCTTGTTCTCACACCGCTGCAATGATTATGCCATTCATCAAGTGTTCGCATAGAACGAAGGCAGTATGCAATATCAAGCAGCTCCTTAGGATTCAGTGAACCGCCTGCATTTGCTCTATGTAAAGGGTTGTTAACATTCTTAAGTCCTGAAAATGATGGTCCGCCAAAGCGTGCCAGCAGTGAAAATGCATCCTCCGTCTGTGTAAGCAGAAGTTCTGCCTCTGACATATCCGTGCTTGGTTTAAATTCCAGAGCAAGCTCCTTTGCATCATCACATGAACATTCATTGGCAAGCTTTTCTAAAATCAAATCCAGTTCAAGTGTTTTAAAATTTTTGTCCATTATAGTATTCCTTTGTAAAATTCAAGGGTGGGTAATTTTCTTTGCAGGCGTGTTAAAAGATATTTTTCACAGATATCGGATAACAGCCTTATATTTTCCTCCGACAGGGAAAAGAAAAATATTTTCTTCGGTTCGGTAAGACAGATAAAACGTATAGCCGTAATCACATTTTTAGGGCAGACAATTGCCCCAGCCTTGCCGCAGTTTTCACAGTAAATACAGCCGTCAAGAGTATCAAAATACATCACATCTGTTTCATAAACCGAGCAATTTGCACAGGCAAGGATATTCGGCATATAACCGCTCAGAGACAGAAAACGCATCTCAACAACTGCTTTGATGATGCGTATATCCTTATTGCTGTTGCACAGCAGGTGCAGTGCATTGAGAAGTACAGACAGCATTTCAGGTGCAGGCTGCTCCTCCTCTGCCAGCTCATAAGCAAGCTGAGCAAAATACTGTGCAACCGCAAGCCGTTCAATATCCTTTCTTAAATCAAAAAACACCTCAATGGGAGAGGCATTGTCTACTGAAAAGGCATCGCGTCCGCGATAAAGTGAAAAATCAGAATAAGCAAAAAGGGATGTAGAGGAGGCAAGCCTGTTCTTCACCTGCTTGGCACCTCTGACGAACGCACGCACAAGTCCGTAATCAGCAGTAAGGAGAGTAACTAAACGGTCACTCTCCCCTATTGTCTGTTCTCTGATTACTAAACCCTTGGTTGCTGTCCCCATTCTGCTCTGCCTTTTCGTGTTCCTTATAATTCAAATAGTCACTGACTGACCCTGAACGCCAGAAGCTCAGCCATTCTTTGTAATCCATAGTATACACCGCCGTTAAAATGTCAGAGCTGATAAAATACTTTAACTCTGCCCTGCTTTAATATTTTATCCTATGGCGGTATATAAAATTTGTGTTAAATTAATCCAATCCGAAATTGTGGATAAGTCCTTCACGATTACGCCAGTCAAGCTTAACCTTTACCCAGCAGTGCAGGTTGACCTTAATCTGGAAAAAGCTTTCCAGATCCTGCCTTGCAAAGGTTGAAACCTTTTTGAGCATTGCACCGTGTTTACCGATAACCATTCCCTTATGGCTTTCACGCTCGCAGTAAATCGTTGCGTCAATATCCAGTATGTCCTTATCCTCACGTTCGCTCATTTTTTCAACTGCAACCGCAATGCCGTGAGGTATCTCCTTATCCATAAGACGAAGAATTTTTTCACGTATAATTTCAGCAGCCAGAACTCTTTCCGGCTGATCGGTCAGTGTATCATCTGGAAAAAAATGCGGTGACTCAAAAGCAAGCTTGTCAAGCTCTGCCTTAAGCTCATCCACATTATCACCCTCAGTGGCACTGACAGGCACAACTGCCTGAAAATCAAAAAGCGATGTCAGATAAACGATTCTGTTCAAAAGTTCCTCTTTATCCTTAATCATATCAATCTTATTGATAGCAAGGATAACAGGCATTTTCTGCTTTCTGAACATTTCAAGAAGCTGCATTTCCTGCTCATTGAGTTCGCCCTTCGGCTCTGTCAGAAACAGGCAGGCATCCACACCGCCTACGGTATCTCCCACAGCCTCATTCATTTTTTCGCCGAGCTTATTATGCGGTCTGTGAAAACCGGGTGTATCCGTAAAAACAAGCTGTGTTTCACCCTCCGTCAGCACACCCATAATTTTTGTACGTGTGGTCTGCGGCTTGGATGAAACGATTGCAATCTTCTGTCCGAGTATTTTATTAAGTATAGAGGACTTGCCTACATTCGGCTTGCCCACAATTGCTATAAAAGCAGTTTTTGTCATTATTCGTCTCCCATATAGTAGCTGTTATTTCTCTTCCAGCCAATCTGCGTCAGAACGGTCTCTTCCTTTTCTCTCATATGTACTTCCTCAAGTCCGCCGTTTTCGTGGTCATATCCAAGAAGATGAAGCATGGAGTGAACGGTTAAAAAGCCGATTTCACGCTGAAGAGGATGATTATAAAGCTCAGCCTGTTCAAAAGCCTTTTCCATAGAAATAACAATATCACCGAGCATTTTTGCACCTGTGTCCATATTCACATCGTACTCGCCGTTTTCACCCAAAGGAAAAGACAGCACATCTGTTTCCTTATCAATATTACGGTACTGGCTGTTAAGCTCACGTATCTGCTCATTGTTAACAAAACGAACACTCACCTCAGCAGAGCCTTCAAAATTCTCAAGCTCCAGCACTGCGTGACAGCAGCGTCTTATTAACATACGGATACCTGAGGGTACTTTTACATCTTTCTGATCGTTTGAAATAATTACTTTTACTGAATCCATTACTTACTCTTTTCCTCCTTCTCATATTTTTCATATGCATTTACAATATCCTGAACCAGCTTGTGACGTACAACATCCTTCTGATTGAATTTACATATGGATATATCATCAACATCTCTCAGGATATGCATAACCTTTTTCAGTCCCGACTTTTTACCATCAGGCAAATCTATCTGTGTTACATCGCCTGTGATTACCATCTTTGAACGGAAGCCCAGACGTGTTAAAAACATTTTCATCTGCTCAGGTGTTGTATTCTGCGCCTCATCCAGAATAATGAAGCTGTCATCAAGCGTACGGCCTCTCATATAGGCAAGCGGTGCAACCTCAATTGCACCTCTCTCCTGATAACGCTGAAAATTCTCCGCACCGAGCATATCAAAAAGTGCATCATAAAGCGGTCTCAGGTATGGGTCAACCTTGCTCTGTAAATCACCGGGAAGAAAGCCCAGCTTTTCACCTGCCTCAACCGCAGGGCGTGTCAGAATAATTCTGTTCACCTCTTTGGCCCTGAATGCAGTAACTGCCATTGCAACGGCAAGATATGTCTTACCTGTACCTGCAGGTCCGATGCCAAAGGTAATTGTATTCTCCCTGATTGACTCGCAATACTTTTTCTGTCCTAAGGTTTTCGGTTTAACAGGTCTGCCCTTTGAGGTAATACATATTGAGTCGGAAGTCATTGTGTTCAGCTTATCCTCATTGCCCTCATTGACAAGTGAAATAACATATCTCACATTCTGATCTGAAAGACTTTCTCCCTTGCCGATTAAAACAAGCAATGAGTTCAGTGCTCTGACTGCCCTTGAAACATTTTCAGCATCGCCCACGACCTTAAGGTCCGTACCGCGTGAAATAATGGACACACCATATTCACGCTCTATTAACTTGACATTTTCATCGAAGCTGCCAAACAGACTTACTGCCTGATCCAGCGCCTCAAATTCAATTATCTGTTCAATCATTGTTCTTCTCTACTTTAATTTTTTCTATTCTTCTTTCGTCAACCTCTAAAACAGTGAATGTGAGATTGTTATATACTGCAACCTCATTTTCCCCTGTGGGAAGATAGCCAAGAAGATTGATTACAAAACCTGCAAGAGTATCATAATCGCCCTCAGGAAATTCTATATCAAGTACCTTTTCAACCTCGTCAATATCAGCCACGCCGTCAAAGGTAAAGGTTTTTTCATCTATTTGTGTTACAAGTTCCTCTTCCTTATCATACTCATCACGGATATTACCCACGATACTTTCAAGCACATCTTCCATTGTAACAATTCCGGCAGTCCCGCCGTACTCATCAACAACAATAGCAAGCATGACTCTTGTTTCAGTCATCTGTGCAAACAGCTTTCCGCACGGTATAGTTTCAGGAACAAAAAGAGGTTTTCTAATATAGTCCGCTATTTTGTCATCAGCAGTAATTTTGCTTCCTACAAATTTAAGCAAATCCTTTACATATATTATACCGCAGATATCATCAAGATCTTCATTGAAAACAGGTATTCTTGACCGCCCATGCTCTATGGATATCTTAATCACATTTTCAAGTGAATCATCTATTTCAACTGCATCAACATCTGTACGGTGAGTCATGATATCGCCGGCATTTAAATCATCAAATTCAAAGATATTATTAATCATTTCCCTTTGATTTTTTTCCAGCTCGCCAACCTGTTCATCACCTTCAACAAGTTGTTTAATCTCTTCCTCAGTTGAACTTTCTTTTTTAAAAAATCTTAATAGACCACTGCCCATAAAGGCATATACCTCCAAATGCAGCAGATAGCTGTATACATGTACAGTACTGCTAATATATAATATTTTACTGTATATTATATCTGTCTCTTATACACATCTGAC
>UQVI01000102.1 GCA_900544515.1 uncultured Oscillospiraceae bacterium
TCTCGTGGGCTCGGAGATGTGTATAAGAGACAGGCACGGGCAAGGTTTGCCTGCGAATGAAAATATTCAAGCTGAGACTGTTGATTACGCATTTCCTCCTCAGCTCTTTCCTTCGCCTCCTGTGCACGGCGCTCATCAATTTCCTCCGGCAATTCAGCGGAAATACACACAAGAGTTGCCGTATTATTCAGGAACTCAAGAAAACCGTTTCCCACAAATGCATTGATCGCATTACCATTCGCATCTATGATTTTCATTTCACCTGTTTCAATCGGCACTACACAATCCTCATGATGAGCCAAAAATCCCTCAAGACCCATATCCGCGTGAGGTACGACCAACGACCTTGCTTCAGCATCAAAGAAAATTTTATTTGATGCGACAATCTTCAGTTTAAAGGTATTCATACAATCACCATATCTTACTTAGACATTTCTGCTGCTTTCTTAAGAACATCATCAATTGTTCCGGTATTGAAGAATGCCATTTCAGGCACATCATCAACCTCACCGTCAACAATTGCTTTAAAGCCCTTAACAGATTCTTTAACAGGAACATAAACACCCTGAAGCCCTGTAAATGCCTCAGCAACATGGAACGGCTGTGAAAGGAATTTTTCAATTTTTCTTGCACGGTAAACGGTCAGTTTATCCTCATCAGAAAGTTCCTCCATACCAAGAATGGCAATAATATCCTGCAATTCTTTATACTTCTGCAGGTAAGCCTGAACCTTGCGAGCAACTTCATAATGTTCCTGACCCACAACATCTGCTTCAAGAATTCTCGAATTTGATTCAAGCGGATCAACAGCAGGATAAATACCTTTTTCAACAATCTTTCTTGAAAGAACAGTAGTTGCATCAAGGTGTGCAAAAGTGGTTGCAGGGGCAGGGTCAGTCAGATCATCCGCAGGCACATATACTGCCTGAACAGATGTGATTGAGCCATTCTTTGTGGATGCAATACGTTCCTGCAATTCACCGACATCAGTTGCCAGTGTAGGCTGATATCCAACGGCAGACGGCATTCTGCCCAGAAGTGCAGATACCTCAGAGCCTGCCTGAACAAAACGGAAAATATTATCGATAAACAAAAGTACATCCTGATGATCAACATCACGGAAATACTCCGCCATTGTAAGTCCTGTTTCAGCCACACGCATACGTGCTCCTGGAGGCTCATTCATCTGACCGAAAACAAGTGCCGTCTTTTCAAGTACGCCTGACTCGCCCATTTCATTCCATAAATCGTTACCCTCACGACTACGTTCTCCGACACCGGTGAATATTGAATATCCGCCATGCTGGGTGGCAACATTTGTAATAAGCTCCTGAATAAGAACTGTTTTACCAACACCGGCACCGCCAAAAAGACCGATTTTACCGCCCTTCTGATACGGAGTCAGAAGATCGATAACCTTAATTCCTGTTTCAAGAATTTCAACCTCAGATGCCTGATCCTCAAAGGAAGGAGCAGCCCTGTGAATTGCCCAGTGCTCCTCATTATCAAGCTTTTCTTTACCGTCAATGGTTTCACCAACAACATTGAAAAGTCTGCCCAATGTTTTATTCCCCACAGGAACTTTAATTGCATCACCAGTAGCAATAACCTCCATATCCTTGCAAAGACCTTCAGATGCTGCAAGCATAATACAACGTACACTGTTACTGCCAATATGCTGGCTTACTTCCATTACAAGACGCTTACCGTCAACCGTAACCTCAAGAGCGTCCTTAATCTTAGGTAATTCATTATCAAACTCAACATCCACAACAGGACCCATTACCTGTATGATTCTACCTGTATTCATTTAAAGGACACCTCCTACTCTGCTTTGTTTTTCTGTGCCTTTGAGCCGGCTATAACCTCAGTTATTTCCTGTGTAATAGCGGCCTGCCTTGCACGATTATATTCAATACCAAGATTTTTCAGCATATCCTTTGCTGCATCGGTAGCTGTCTGCATTGCCATCATGCGTGCATTATGCTCCGAGCAATAGGATTCAACAAGTGCACCAAACACATAGCCTGCCACATAATTCGGAACAATGTGACTGAACACCGCATCAATATCCGGCTCAAATGAGCACTGCTGATAATTATTTTCCTTACCGTTCACAAGCTTCTTTCGTTTCAGTGGTAATAACTGCTGAATTTCTGCGTTAAAGGTAACGGAATTAATCATCCTTGTATAGACAATATAAACCTCGTCCAGCTCACCCTTTTTAAACAAATCAACAACCTTTTCACTGATAGCCCTTGCTCTGTTCATATTCGGATTCTGTGCAGTATACTGAAATCCGGTATCAATAGGAATATTCTTTTTTTCAAAATATCTTCGGCCGACCTGACCAACAACAAAAAGCATATTTTTATTATCGGACAAGGCCTCTTTCTCTGCAATCTTTATAACATTGTGGTTATATGCACCTGCCATACCCTTGTCGGCAGTAACAACGATATAACCCTGCTTGCGTTCTTTGGCAGGAATGGATTCACGCTTGTCAAAAAATGCATTACCTGTATCAGGTGAAAGCTCAAGAATTTTTGCAAGCGACTCCTGAATTGCATAGAAATAAGGCTCCGTATTCTTCAGGTCACGCCTTGCCTTCTGAAGCTTCGATGAGGATATCATACACATTGCATTCGTGATTTTCATTGTATCCTTAATCGACTTCATTCTGGCTTGTATTTCACGTGAATTAGCCATTATTTACCTTCTTAATATTAGGCAGATTATTTTTCAGCAGAATTGAATTCATCTGCCGCAGTTAAAATCTGCTCTCTGATATCATCATCAAGCTGCTTATCTCTTTCAATCGTGCTGCTTATCTGAGGATAATTGGAATTTACGTATTCAAGCAAATCCATCTGATGTGCTTTTATTTCGTTTATCGGTACGTCAACAAATTTTCTGCCGGTTGCACAAACAAGAGTAACCACCATATCCGAAAGGGATAAAGGTTTACCAAGAGGCTGCTTAAGTAATTCCATAAGTCCTTTACCGTAAACAAGTCCTGCTTTTGTTTCCTCATCCAGATCTGATGAAAACTGTGTAAACACTTCCATTTCTCTATACTGTGCCAGGTCAATACGAAGTGAGCCTGCTGCCTTTTTCATTGCCTTTGTCTGTGCAGCACCGCCTACACGGGATACGGAAAGACCAACATTTACAGCAGGACGCATACCACTGAAGAACAAATCACTTTCAAGGAAAATCTGTCCATCAGTAATTGAGATAACATTTGTCGGAATATATGCCGAAACGTCACCTGCCTGTGTTTCAATGATAGGAAGTGCGGTAATTGAACCTCCGCCAAGCTCATCATTGAGCTTGCTTGAACGCTCAAGCAAACGTGAGTGAAGATAAAATACATCACCCGGATATGCCTCACGTCCCGGACTTCTTTCAAGCAGCAGGGACAGTGCACGGTATGCCACTGCGTGCTTACTCAAATCATCATATACAATAAGGCAATCCTTGCCCTGATACATAAAATGCTCAGCAAGTGCTGTTGCTGCATAAGGTGAAATATACTGCAGGGATGCAGGGTCGGAAGCAGTGGAACAAACAACAATGGTGTACTCCATTGCACCTGCTTTTTTAAGAGTGCTTACAAGCTTAGCAACGCTTGACGCTTTCTGTCCGATTGCATTATATATACAGATAACATCCTTGCCCTTCTGGTTGATAATCGTATCAAGAGCAATTGATGTTTTACCTGTCTGTCTGTCACCGATAATAAGTTCTCTCTGTCCTCTGCCTATAGGGAACATTGAGTCGATAGAAAGGATACCCGTTGCCATAGGCGTATCAACGCTCTTACGGTCAACGATAGACGGAGCACTCTGCTCCACAGGGCGGTAATCCTCAGCTTTAATATCACCCTTGCCGTCAATCGGCTCACCGAGTGAATTTACAATTCTTCCTATAAAAGCACTGCCTACAGGAACACCTGCTTTTTTATGTGTGCGCTTTACTCTCGTGCCCTGATGTATTCCCACATCACTGCCAAACAGGATAATGCCAATCTGATGCTTTTTGATATCCTGAACCATACCTTTTACGCCGTTTTCAAAAACGACGATTTCGCCGTACATAGCATGGTCAAGTCCGTGAATGGTAGCAATGCTGTCACCGATTCTGACAACAGTACCGATTTCCTCACCGTCGATACGCTGCTCAAAATCTTTTACATCACGTCTTAATGTAGCGATAACAGACTCATTATCAACACTGCTTTCGCGAGCCGTTTTCATAACCTGCTCTTTAATATTCTTCAGCTTTGTTTTCAGGCTGAAATCATATTCTTTACTGTCAACACTGATAATGAATCCGCCGATAAGGCTTTCATCCTTAGCAATATTAATATTTGCATCTCCTGATTTACATTCCTTGCAAACAAAACTCTTAATTCCCTCAAGCTGCTTTTCGTCAGGAGGTGTAACGCAGTAAACCGTTGCATTGGCAATATTGTTTTTTTTGTCCAGTTCCTTGATAAAAGCATCAACAATTTCTTCCAGACTGTTTACCTTACACTCCGAAGCCAAGCCGCTTATAAATTCCCTTACAGACGGCGAGAATAACTCGTCAATAACTGCTTTTTTCTCCGCAGTGCTGACATTGGGATTATCAAGTATTTCAGCAAGCTCAGACGAAGAGGCTATAATCCTGAGTGCCTCCTCAAGACTTGATACACTGACCTGTGATTTCTGCAGTGAATCAAGATAATTATCAATATTCTGAATCATGATTCATCACTGCTTTCATTTAAAAATTTATCATACAAATCGCTGTCAAGCTCAGGAGAAGCACTTTCGCCAATCACCTTCTCCGCGGTTTCCATAGCAAGTGCCGCAAGCTCTTCTTTAACAGCACGTCTTGCCTTTAAGGTTTCAAACTCGGCAGCAGCTCTGGCATCTGACTTAATTCTGTCAGCATCACCTTGAGCACGGTCAATAATTTTGTTATATTCTTTCTTGGCATCCGCTCTTGCGTCAACAAGAATCTGCTTCTTTTCCTGCTCAACATCTTCAAGCTCGCTCTGATACTGAGCCTTGAGCTCATCAGCCTGCTTTTGTGCATCGTCTGCATCTTTAAATTGTTTATCAATCAATTCTTTTCTTTTATCAAGTGTTTTCTTAATCGGCTTAAAAAGAAATACCTTCATAAGTACAAAAAAGATAATCAGATTAATAAAAGTCCAAAGAATGTTCCAGTCAAACTTTAACATTAACTGTTTTTCCTTTCATAAAAGAAATTTTTGTTTTTATTTAACCAAGAAAATAATAAGAATACAACCGATAAGACCATAAATGGCGGTTGCCTCAGAAAGGGCAGCACCAAGAATAAGTGTTGTACGAATCTGACCTGCTGCTTCAGGCTGACGTGCGATAGCCTCAACTGCTTTACCTGTAGCAATACCAATACCGATACCTGCACCGAGACCGCATAAAAGTGCAATAGCTGCACCGATTGCAATAATTGAACCTGTCATAATAACATTTCTCCTTAAAATCTTTTATAATAATATCTATCAAGCACTAATTTTCTTAGTCTTTGATTTTTTCAGTTTTTTTATCTTTTTAGCCTTTGACGTTACCTCGTTTTCCGTTGCCTCCTGAAGATAAAGACCTGTCAGGAACACGAAGATATACGCCTGTAAAAGACCGTCGAATATATCAAAATACAAGCTTAAAGCCACCGGAATCACGATTGGAACAACCGCCTTTACCAGCTCCATAATTGTAAATGCTGCAATTACATTACCGAAAAGTCGCATACAAAGCGAAAGTGGTTTTGTAAACAGCTCCAGAATATTTATAGGAGTGATTATCCATATAGGCTTGGCAAATGCTTTTATTCGTCCTGCAAAGCCTTTGGATTTAAAGCCTGCATACTCGACCAGCACAATGCTTGTTATCGCCATTGCAGCAGTAACCTGCATACTTTTTGTAGGCGGCTTAAGTCCGAACAATCCTATTATATTTGAAGTACCGATAAATAAAGCCATGCTCATCAGCCAAGGAATAAATTCCTCCGCCTTTTCTCCGACAATTCCTTTGAAAAACTGTACCGATTTCTCATAGCACATTTCAAGAAAGGCCTGACGCTTTGAAATCTCACCGGTCACCTTGAATTTTCTGGTAAGAATTATTGCAAGTATTGTGAGCACTGCAATAATGATCCACGATACAACGGTTGTTTCATCAAAGCCGATTTTGACATCACCTATATTAAAGCTGAAAATCTCTTCTATTTCAAGCTGTTCACTCAGTTCCTTCTGCAAGTCAAGCTTCATCATTATAGGACCAAACGTTGCATTCACCTCCCAATCTCAAATTATGGATATTATACTACATTATGCTAATTTTTTCAAGATAAATTAAATATTTTTTATACATACGGTTGTGAATGTATATTACCAGTAGTAATAAATTATAAATTAATTTGACCTGCGCCAAAATAATTTGTACAATATTCAAA
>UQVI01000103.1 GCA_900544515.1 uncultured Oscillospiraceae bacterium
AGATTCGCCTTAGTCTCGTGGGCTCGGAGATGTGTATAAGAGACAGCGGTGAAGCAGAAAGTAATTCTTCTGTTTGGTGGACTATCCATCAATATTAGGAACAAATTTGATTAGCTCTAATATTCCCGACAACAAAAAAGGAGATTAAGATGATTAACCAATCAAACGCGAAGGGTCTGAAAGGCATAAGCCGTGCAGTCCTGATAGCAGTAATTACTTTTATTCTCTCAATCGCAATCTTTGCATCCACTGCTCTTGCAGGACTTGCAGCACAGTACAATGTAGAGATTGTTATTGACAGCAATGATGCCATAGTAATTACGACCAATGAAACGGAACCAATCGAAATCCTGGCACAAGCAAACATCACCCTTGCAGACAGTGACAAGCTGGACATCAGCAATTTCACTTCAGGCGAGGGCGGAACAATTAAAATTGACAAGGCGAACAGCATCAACATTGAATTTGACAAGGTAATCAATACCTATACGCTTTACGAGGATACTGTAGGCGAAGCCCTTGAGAGTCTTGGAATTAAAATTGCTCCTAATGATAAAATCAACTATGAGCTTACCGCTCCTGTACAGGATGGTATGGTAATTACCATCAGCTCATCAAAATCCGTAACCCTTAGGGCTGACGGAAAAACAGCAAAATATGCAATCCATCAGGGCACAGTTGCTGACCTGCTTTCCCTTGCACAGATAGAGCTTGGCAAGGACGACTACACAAAGCCGTCACTTGACACAGAGCTTAAGGCAAATATGGCAGTAACTGTTTACCGAGTAGAATATAAAACGGTTACAGAAAAGGAAGCTGTTGCATTTAAAACCACTATTCAAAAGGATTCCTCAATGAGCGAAGGCACACAGAAGGTTGTTTCTGATGGTGTTAAAGGTGAAGATGAGGTAACCTATGAGGTTAAATATGTAAACGGCAAGGAAAACAGTAAGAAAGAAACCGAACGCAAACGCACATCAGAGCCTGTTAACCAAATTGTTAAGCAGGGCACAAAAAAGGTTGTAGCAACAACCACAACACCAGCTGAAGTAAAATCAAATGGTGTAACATCAAAAAACGGTTATACCGTAGGACAGAAAATCACAGGAAGATACACACATTACTGTGCCTGTGCAACCTGCAACGGCAATTCAAGAGGTATCACCTCCAGCGGTAAGAAAATCACAAACGGTATGGCTGATCCGTACTATGTTGCCTGCAATTGGCTGCCGCTCGGCTCCGTAATCAAGGTTGACGGACAGAATTATACCGTTGTTGACAGAGGCGGTTCAGGTCTTTCAACAGTCGGCAGAATTGACATCTTCACACCGGAGGGTCACGCAGCCTGCTACAGATATGGTACAGGCAGCTGCTCAATTGAGATAGTACGACTCGGCTGGTAAAATAAGAATATAAATGATATAAAAGCCATTGATTATGATTAATCAATGGCTTTTTGTTGACTTATGGGCAGAAACATAGTAAAATGATAAACGTAAAAAAGCATTCTATTGGAGGTTTAATCATATGCTTAACACAGAGAAATCAATGGAAAAAGTAGTAGCACTTTGCAAGGGCAGAGGTTTTATTTTTCCGGGAAGTGATATTTACGGTGGTCTGGCAAACACATGGGACTACGGTCCTTTAGGCACAAGACTTAAGAACAATGTAAAGGACACCTGGAGAAAAAGATTTATTCAGGAGAGAAAGAACAGCTATGAGGTTGATGCGGACATCCTTATGCACCCAAGAGTATGGGAGGCAAGCGGTCACGTTTCATCCTTCTCTGATCCACTTCTTGACTGCAAGGAATGTAAAATGCGTCACAGAGCAGACAACTTAATTGATGATTTCAACCCTGATGCACATGCAGACGGTATGACTAAGGAAGAGATGTTCCAGTATATCAAGGATAACAGCATCCCTTGTCCGAACTGCGGCAAGCACAACTTTACCGACATTAGAGAATTCAACCTTATGTTCCAGACCTTCAGAGGCGTTACAAACGACAGCAAGAGCGTCATTTATCTCCGTCCTGAAAATGCACAGGGTGAGTATGTAAACTACGTTAACGTTCAGCGTACTATGCGCGTTAAGCTTCCGTTCTCAATCGGTCAGATTGGTAAGGCTTTCAGAAACGAGATTACACCGGGTAACTTCACCTTCAGAACAATTGAGTTTGAGCAGATGGAATTCCAGACATTCTGCAAAGAGGGCACAGACACCGAGCTTTATGATTATTTCAAGGAATACGGTAAAAAATATTTTGAGGACTTAGGTATTCCTGCTGATCATCTCCGTTTCCACGATCACGAAAAGCTTGCACATTATGCTAAAGCAGCATGTGACATTGAGTTCCTCTTCCCATTCGGCTGGGGCGAAATCAACGGCACACACAACAGAACGGACTTTGACCTCACAAGACATCAGGAATACAGCGGTCAGAAGATGGAATATCTTGACCCTGTAACAAATGAAAGATATATTCCTTATATCATTGAATCCACATATGGTCTTGACAGAACGGTTCTCGCTCTTCTTTGCGAAGCATATGATGAAGAGGTTATCGACGCTGAAAAGAATGACACAAGAGTTGTTCTTCATCTCAGTCCTGCAGTTGCACCTTACAAAGCTGCTGTATTGCCTCTTTCCAAAAAGCTTTCAGACAAGGCTTGGGAAATCTGCGACAACCTCAGCAAGTCCTTTATGTGTGACTTTGACGAAACAGGCTCAATTGGTAAAAGATACCGCCGTGAGGATGAAATCGGTACACCTTACTGCATCACCTATGACTTTGAGTCAGAGGAGGACGGCTGCGTAACCGTACGTGACCGTGACACTATGGAGCAGGTAAGAATTCCAATTACAGAGCTTGAAGCATTTATTAAAGAAAAAATTAATTTCTAACTGATTTACGATGAAAAGAGAGTGCGATTATGAACAAAATTAACAGATCACTTGTTAAATCACAAGCACGTCAAATCATTAAGGGTAAAGTATTTTACCTGTTTCTCATCACATTTATTGTCTCAATTCTTACAGGAGGAATCACATCTGTATTCAATGTTTCAGACAGCTTTGATAATCTGTTTGATGATGTGGATAAGTATTACAATGATGATTTCTTCTCAGATGACCATAATTATGTTTTTGATGATTTCTACGATGATAACAACAATCCTATAGAGGGTTTTGATTATGACAAGGCAGGCAATCTTGATTTAAAGGTATCAAAGCCGACAGAAGAAATCACACAGCAAACAGCATCAGTACCTGTGCTTGCCGGTTTCGGTGTTCTTGTATCAGGTATTATATCAATTGTTTTTGCTCCGCTGCTTGTTACACTTTCAGGTATGTATGTTTCTCTCATCAAGCGTAATGCAAACGCACGCTTTGATTTGGGCAAGGAGCTCAGCGGCGTTTTCAAAAACTCTTTTAACGATACTTATCTGAATAAGCTTGTTGTTCAGATTTTAATTGAATTGATAACATTGGCACTTTGTATGCTGCTCATTGTACCAGGAATTATATTCCACTACAGCTCATATTTTTCACTTCAGATTATGAATGAGTATCCTAACTTAAAGCCGACAGAAGCAATCAAGCTTTCCAAAAAGATTGTTAAGGGCAACCGCTGGGAGCTGTTTGTATATAACCTCAGCTTCATTCCTTGGTATCTTTTGACAATGATAACATTCGGCTTTGCGTCAATATATGTAATGCCTTACATTATGACAAGTGATGCTCTTTATTACGAGAATTTCCGTTTAAGAGCATTGGCAGACGGCAGAATTACTGAGGATGATTTCCTGTCTGATGAAGAACGTATTATGAAATATAACAACGTTAACTTCAACAACGGATATCAGCAGAATCCATATTACAATCCAAATGCAGGCTTTGAACAGAATGCAGGATATCAGCCGTATCAGGCACCTGCACAGACATTTGTAAACAACAACGGTACTTTCTATTCGCCTGATTTCAGTCCGATTGATCCGTTCAATCCGTTTGCAAATCCGATGCAGGCACCGCCATATCAGCAGTCTCAGGACAATGGATATTATACTCCACCGCAGCAGCCAACAGGCAATCCATATTATAATCCTGCACCAAATGCTGAGCAGCCAAATCATAATCAGTATTACAACAATCAGCCAAACGCTGCTGAACAGCAGACAAATTATGAGCAGCCGACTGAACCGCAGCAACAGGATAATCCGACCGCGCCAAGCTACTATAACCCTCCTCAGGAGAGCGAAAGCTACAATGATGCGGACAACGGCAATCGTGATGAAAATGATGAATAACAAAGAAAAAGAGGTATGAGCAAAGCTCATACCTCTTTTTCTTTAACCATTTACTTTTTTACCATTTTTAAAGGAATATGAAATTTCTTTTCCGCCATAATTCTTCAAACCTTTTATTTTACCTGACCAATCTTTTGGCAGTGCTTCATTCTTAAGCATCTCGGCAATACCTGCTGTCACACCAAAATTACCGTCAATCTGGAATGGCGGATGTGCGTCAAACAGATTCGGATAAGAGCCGCCGCCATTATGAAGCTTAATAACAGGACTGATATATGTAAGCTGCTGTTTAATAAGTCTCAACGCATTTTCACCATTTCTGATCCTTGCCCAAAGGCAGACCTTCCAGCCGAGTGACCAGCCTGTACCACCGAAGCCACGTACTTCAAGAGATTTCTCAGCAGCTTTATTAAGCTCCTCACTTTGAATAAATCTGGATGGATAAATACAATACAGATGACTTACGTGCCTGTGGTGAATTTCAGTCTCCTCAAACTCCTCTGCCCATTCAGGTATTCTTCCGTCGGATGCAACCTTTACCTGCTCAATACACGGTGCCTCAAATCCAAGCTCCCTGCAATTGGCAAAGAAATCGTAAAGTATCTCTCTATCCATTGAAGGCATATACGTTGGAGCAAGTGCAAATCCGTTATCCCTATAATTATTCTCAGGACTGATTGACGGACAGGTAACAAGATTGCCGTCCTTTTCAACAAGGAAGTCCTTGAAAAATGCAAGACATCCTTCAAAAAGAGGAATAAGCTCAGACCTATAATCCTCATCATTTGTATAAAGATAATGCTCATAAAGCTGGTTAAGCAGCCATACTGCACTCATATTCCAACATGCATACTGAACCGCATCACCATCACCATTAGGATAGCCTGCAGGATATGTCGCTCCCCATATATCGCTGTTATGATGTGCACAGAAGCCTGAACAATCATAATAATCCTTCGCCGTAACAGTACCATTTATACTTAGTTTTTTGACAAACTCAGTCAGTGGTTCAAAGCATTCAGAAAGATTTGCTATATCAGTACACCAGTAATTCATCTGGGTATTAATATTTGTTGTATAACTTGAAGACCACGGTGCCCTCAGCTTGGTATTCCATATTCCCTGAAGAGTCATCGCATTTGTGCCTTTTCTTGAGGCTGATATTGTAAGATATCTTCCATACTGGAATAACAATGCAATAAGAGCATTATCATCATTATGCTTTTTCATACGCTTGATGCGTTTATCCGTTGTCAGATCATCACGTGATCCATCAAGCTTAAACTCTACACGGTTGAACAGGGATGAAAAATCCGACTTATGCTCAGATAAAAGAACATTATATGATTTTATATTATCAAAATATGCGAATGCTCTCTTCTCTGCATCTGCATCCGGCATGGACTGAAAATCCACAAACGACGTTGCAAGCGATACCAAAAGTGTAGTATCTTTCTGATTTCGCACTTCAATACAATCACCTGAAAATACTGCATTTCCAAGCACTTTAACTGCACCGCAGAACTTCATTCCCCTGTCGCCCTGTACAACCGTTTCGCCGCTGTTATAATACGGAGGCATACACACCTCAGGAGCCTGACCGTTGATGACCAAACTATCCTCTATCGTTTTACAATTGTGTTTGAGCTGGCTGTCAAAGCTGACCTTAAAACTGACGCCAGACTCACTATGAACATTTATCACCATTAACTGTGCAGGATGTGATACAAAAACAGTTTCCTTGAAGTCCTGAGATTCAACCATAGCTACGCCTGTGGAAATATCAAGGCTTCTTTTATAGTTTCTCCTTGACACACCGGAATACTTTATAATCAAATCACCAAAAGGAAGATATGCCTCAGACCAGTGACCATGCATATCTTTATTCAAAATATCCTTTGTTCTCTTATAATCCTTTTCAAATATAGCTTTTCTTACATCATCAAGATACTTATGTGCATCCTTTTTATTCAAGTCCTTAGGATAACCTGACCAAAGACTGTCCTCGTTTAATGCAATCCTCTCCTTCTTAAGATTGCCGAACACGAGTCCGCCTATACGGCCATTACCCACAGGTAAAGACCTGTCTCTTATACACATCTGACGCTGCCGACGACT
>UQVI01000104.1 GCA_900544515.1 uncultured Oscillospiraceae bacterium
GTCTCGTGGGCTCGGAGATGTGTATAAGAGACAGGGATAATAAAGTGAGTGAATTGAAAGATTCAAAAGCACTTGCAAGGCTTGAGGCACTCTTCGATGACGGCTCATTCACCCAGATTGATGCATTCGCAAAATCTGCTGATGGTGAGGTTGAAGTCGTTGCAGGCTTTGGTACTGTGAATGAGTGTGCGGTTTATGCTTTTTCTCAGGATATTACTGTGAATGACGGTGCTGTCAGCGTTGCGCAGTGTGCAAAAATAAAGAAAATTTATGACCTCGCTGCAAAGACAGGCTGTCCTGTTGTTTCCATTTTTGATTCAAACGGTGTTAAGCTCAGCGAAGGTTTTGAGGTGCTCAATGCTTATGGTGAGCTTGTTAAGGCATCATCATCTCTCAGCGGTGTTTGTCCGCAGATTGCTGTTGTTGCTGGTGCTTGTCTTGGTACATCTGCTCTTATTGCAAATCTTGCAGACGTTGTTGTTGCAGTAAAGGATGCAGATTTTTATATTTCCGCACCAAGTGATGTAACTGCTGAGACTTCATATAAAGAGGGAACTGTTGACGTTCTCTGTGATGATTTTAACGGTGCTGTTGAGGCGGTTAAGGATTTCGTTTCTCTGCTTCCTTCAAACAACCTTTCACCTGCACCTATCTTTGATTTTGCTGCATCGCAGGCTGCTGTGCAGGAGGGTGCTGATGCACTTTCAATCGTTGCATCTATTGCTGACGATGCATCTGTTGTTGAACTTAAGGGCGGTTATGCTGCATCTAACTGCAAAACAGCTCTTGCAACCGTAATGGGCTCTACCGTAGGTTTTGTTGCATTTGAAGGCAATGCACTTTGCCCTGCTTGTTCCTATAAGGCTGAGGCTATGATTAAGCTCTGTGACGCTTATTCAATCCCTGTTGTAACACTTGTAAATGCTGACGGCGTTATCAGTGAAAAGGAAAATCAGACATTAACTGCTCTTACAAAGCTTACATCAGCTTATGCTTCTGCTACCTGTCCTAAGATTTCTGTTATCACAGGCAAAGCAATCGGATGCGCTTACATCACTCTTGCAGGCAAAGGTGCAAATGCGGATATTACCATTGCTTGGGACAGTGCAATTGCATCTCCTCTTGATGCTGATTCAGCAGTTGCCTTCCTGTTTAACGACAGACTTGCTGCAGGCGAAGACAGGGAAGCACTTAAGACTGAATATATTGAAACGGTTGCATCACCGTTTACTGCTGCTGCATGCGGTGCGGTTGATGATATCTGTACTCCTGGCGATACAAGAGCAAGAGTGATTGCTGCTCTTGATATGCTTGCAGGCAAGAGAGAAAACACTTTACCGAGAAAACATTCTGTTAAATAATTAGTGGAGGATTATGATATGAAAAATTATACAATTACTGTAAATGGTACACCATATAGCGTAACTGTTGAGGAAAACGGCTCATCAGCATCTACACCTGTTCAGGCAGCTCCTGCTCCTGTTGCAAATGCACCGGTTGCGGCTCCTGCATCTGCACCTGCTCCTGCTGCTTCAGGCTCAGCAGGCAGTGTTAAAGTTGAGGCGCCTATGCCGGGTAACATCCTTGATGTAAAGGTAGCTCCGGGTACTGCTGTTACAAGCGGTCAGGTACTCTGCATTCTTGAGGCTATGAAAATGGAGAATGATATCGTTGCTCCTCAGGCCGGTACTGTTGCATCCGTTAATGTAAATAAGGGTGACAGCGTTGAGGCAGGTCAGGTTATTATCACATTGAATTAAGGGGTGCTATAAATGGCTAAAATCGGTATTACAGAAACAGTCTTACGTGATGCACATCAGTCCTTGATAGCAACCCGTATGACTACTGATGAATTTTCAGATATTCTTGAAAAGATGGACAAAATCGGCTATCATTCACTTGAATGCTGGGGCGGTGCTACATTTGACTCCTGTCTCAGATTTTTGAATGAGGATCCGTGGGACAGGCTCAGATTAATCCGTGAAAAGTGTCCGAACACAAAATTGCAGATGCTCTTCAGAGGTCAGAATATGCTTGGCTATCGTCACTATTCCGACGAGCTTGTTGACTATTTTGTAAAGAAGAGTATTGATAACGGTATTGATATTTTAAGAATTTTTGATGCTCTTAACGATGTTCGCAATCTTCAGACAGCTATTAACGCTGCTAAAAAATACGGCGGTCACGTTCAGGCAGCGATTTCTTACACAACAGGTCCTGTATTTGATATTGAGTATTACTGCAATTATGCTAAACAGCTTGAAAATGCAGGTGCTGATTCGATCTGTATTAAGGATATGGCAGGCCTTTTAACTCCATACGGCACATATGATCTTGTAAAGGCACTTAAGGAAACAGTAAATGTTCCGATTCAGCTTCATTCACATTACACATCAGGTCTTGCGTCAATGGTACAGCTTAAGGGTGTTGAGGCAGGTGTCGATGTAATTGATACTGCAATCAGTCCTCTCGCAATGGGTACTTCACATCCTGCTACTGAATCAATGGTTGCTGCTTTTCAGGGTACACCTTATGATACAGGTCTTGATATTAAAGCACTTACTGAGATTCGTGACTATTTCACACCACTTCGTGAAAAGTATCTCGAGTCAGGTCTCCTTGATCCTAAGATGCTTGGGGTAGATGCAAACACCCTTCTTTATCAGGTGCCGGGCGGAATGCTTTCAAATCTCGTTTCACAGCTCAAGCAGGCTGGTAAGGCTGATAAGCTTGAGGAGGTACTCAATGAGGTTCCGAGAGTCCGTGAGGATTCCGGTTATCCGCCTCTTGTTACTCCGACCTCTCAGATTGTTGGTACTCAGGCAGTGTTCAACATCATTATGGGTGAGAGATATAAAATGGTAACGAAGGAATTCAAGGATATGGTAGCCGGAAAGTATGGTAAGACCCCTTGCGAAATTAATCCTGAATTCAGAAAGAAAATCGTTGGAGACGATGATATTATTGATTGTCGTCCTGCTGATTTGATTACCGATACAATTGATTCCTTTAAGGATGAGATTAAGGAATTCTATGAGCAGGAGGAAGATATTCTTTCCTATGCTCAGTTTGGTCAGGTTGCTACTAAGTTTTTCGAGAAGAGAAGAGATGCAAAGTATAACCTTGACGGAAAGCACGATAATATCGAAACAAAAGTTCATCCGGTATAAAAAATGAAACCTGTTTGGAATATTCCAAACAGGTTATTTTTTTGCGTTTATATTAGAATTTTCCTGAAGAGCCGCCGTGTGTGGTTCCTGAGGAGCCTACGTGAGTACTGCCGGAGCTATGGCTGCTTGCACTTTCCGTTTTGACAAAATGTTCCGAATGTTCGTTTCGTATAAAACGGTCATAGTGCTCAACAACGTTGATGTTTCCGTCGATATAAGGTACAGTGGAATAACCAGCCTCATTTCCAAGCATTTTTTTGTTGTTCTTAGCTCTTTTGATAAAGGCAACGATAAGACCGACTATGATTCCTGCAATAATGCTTGAAACAGCAATTTCAAGTGCATATGCCTTTGTGGATTTCAGCTGCGGATTGTTCTCATAGTAGTGATAGGAATGGTTTGATTCTGTACTGTCGGCATTATATCCAAGTGTATAATTGACGTAGTTATCTATGTAAATGTCACAATTTACACAGAAGACGTTAAAAGCGTCATACCATTCATCATTGCCAAGATAACTCATAATTGAGCTGATTATTTCTTCCTGAATATCATCGGTAAAGGCATTGATTGCTCCGCCTGCGGTGCTGATTGCCCAGTCGCGCTCCTCCATGCTGATCAGTAAAAGAATACCGTCTTCAGCAAAGCCATTATAATCATAAAAATCATCGGCAAATTCTGTAGCTGTATAGCCATTAAGACTGCCTGTTGTAACAATTACAGCATCGTATCCATACGTTTCATAAATGTTGTCAAGCTGTTCTTTCAGCTCATCCTCTTCAGAATCGGTGAGTAAATCCGCGTCATCAACCAGCCGTTCTGAAATCCTTTCTGACGGAGTGGCAGAATTGGAACGATAGTCTTTCCAATCCTCAGCATAGGCAGAGAATACTGTGGCAAAACAGAAAGCAGTTAACACCGTAAGGGCTAAAATAAATGATAAAAAATTTTTTCTCATTTTCATATCAGAATAACCCTCCCAGTATCTGTATAATCGTCCATAAAGCAATGGCAATGCTGCCGCTTATTGCAAAATCTCTGAAAAATATTTTCCTTTTTTTCTTAGGGTCACTGGGAAGCTTGCCGACAATTTTACCTGTCTGTCCGTTTACTGCAAATCTGAAATTCTCTGCGTTAAAGGTTGTATTTAAAATCCATACCGGACAGAGCATATAGTAAGGCTCTTCGGTGTGATTTAAAGAGATATTTGTATATGTATTATGCTTTGTGTCATAGCCGTTAACAGTGCTTTCCATTGCAGATCTTGCACCGTTTTCTACTCTTAACCGCACTCTTTCCTTGAGTTCGTCACTTGTCTCATCATATTTGTCAGCAGTAAAACCTGATAGATATGCAGTTTCAAAGGGTACAGACTCCCTGAAATCAAAAGGCTCAATCGAGTCCATCATTTTATCGTCCATCTTTTTTGATGCATCGGCAGGAACATTCTTAAAATGGATGATTCCTTTTCTCATTACATCAAATACTGCTGAATCTGTTATTTCATAATATCCGCCGCTGGCATTTCTGCGGTGATGGGTATTTCTCCTGCATTCGTAATTTACCTGTGCCGTTGTCGAAACATTGTAAATCCAGTAGGGGACATATATACCCTTGATTTCATCCAGATGATTTTCATCGCTGAAAGCATCTGGAAGATACGGCTTATTCTTGTAATGTGATGCAAGCAAACTTTTTGCATCGTTCTTGGAAACTTTAAATGGAATAATCTGCTTTGGCGAAAAATTACCCTGTACATTTTCACAAAGGATAATCGGATTATCACAGAAAGGGCAGGAAGTAGCACTTGTGTTTTCCTCAGTCACAATTTCACCGCCGCAGGACTGACAGATATATGTTTTCAGTCCTGTATGGGCTTGCGCTTCATCTGCTTTCACATTTTCCTGTGTTACGATAACTGCCTCATCAACTGAAAATTCACTGTCACAGTAGGGGCATTTCATTGTCTGTGTCTCACTGCTGAATTCCACACGACCGTCACAGTGGGGACATTTGTATTGAATGATTTCGGACATATTTTCTCCTCTTATGTCTTAATGATTATTGAATATCGCTGTCTGTGAAAGGGTCACCGCATTCAGGACAGAATTTCGGCGGATTATGTGGGTCATCAGGCTCCCAGCCGCATTTGTCGCATCTGTATAACGGTGCTCCCTGTGGCTTGGGCTTACCGCATTCACTGCAGAATTTACCCTTGTTTAATGCACCACAGCTGCAGTTCCAGCCTGCCTCAGGCTTTGCTTTACCGCAGTTTGAGCAGAATTTTCCGCTGTTGTGCTGACCGCATTCGCAGCTCCAGGTATTCTGTGTGTTCTGAATATTGTTATTTTGCTGACCCATAGCGTAAAGATTCTGGGCATTCATTGCTCCTGCATTCTGCGCAAATCCCATACCCACAAAGCCGTTCATTGCACCGCCTGTGTTTCCTGCAGCTGTTTTCATAGCATCAGCCTGAGCACCAACGAGAGTGGCAGCTGCCATTGTAGGGTCACGCATAATCGCATTTTTCTGTGCCTGCTTAATCATTTCAGCATCGTCATCAGGGAGAGTGACGGAATTCATTGCAATGGAAATTACTGAGATTCCTCTGAGTTCACTCCATTTTTTCATCAGTGTTTCGTTAACTGCATCGGAAAGCGCTTCAACGTGAGCCGGAATAGCATTCGGTCTGATTTCCATATCGGAAATTTTTGCAAGTGCAGGCTGAAGTGCACTGATAAATTCCGTCTTAAGCTGTGCATCAATTTCACTTCTGTCGTATGTATTTGTAATATTGCCGCATACATTGGTGTAGAACAAAAGGGGATTGGTGATTTTATAGGAATACACACCGTTACAGCGGATAGATACATCAATGTCAAGACCTATATTCCTGTCAACTACTCTGAAGGGAATCGGACTTGCCGAGCCGAATTTATTATCAACAATCTCCTTTGTGTTGAAATAGTAAACTCTCTGGTCCTTTCCGGGATCGCCGCCATAGGTGAATCTCTTTCCTATGATGTTAAACGTATTTTTTAAACCCTCACCAAAGCTGCCGCAGAAAAGACTCGGCTCGGTTGACATATTGTATGTATATTCACCGGGTTCAGCACAGAATTCAACTATTTTTCCCTGCTCAACAATAATCATACATTGACCATCTGCAACGGCAATACCTGAGCCATTTGTTATGATGCTGTCTCTTATACACATCTCCGAGCCCACGAGACTAAGGCGAAT
>UQVI01000105.1 GCA_900544515.1 uncultured Oscillospiraceae bacterium
AGATCTACACTCGACTAGTCGTCGGCAGCGTCAGATGTGTATAAGAGACAGTCCGATTATTCCGTTAAGGGGATTGGTTGTATTCCCTGATATGGTGCTCCACTTTGATGTCGGCAGAAGGAAAAGCGTTGAAGCGGTAAGAACTGCTATGCAGTCTGGGCAAAAGATTTTTCTTGTATGTCAGAAGGATGCATCAATTGACGAGCCTGATATGGATGAGATGTTTGATATAGGTGTGATATGTACTATAAGACAGACATCAAGAATACCTAACACTGACAATTTAAGAGTTGTGGTGGAGGGCACTGCACGCGGTGCATTAATGAGCCTGACACAGACAAAACCGTTTCTTAATGGTGTTATAAATGTAATTTCTGATACTGTATCATCTGTAAGTGCGGATGAAGAAAGGGCTTATCAGCGTGCTGTTAAAAGGGAGTTTGAAAATTATTCAGAGCTTGTTCCCCAAATCAGCGGTGATATAATCGCTAAGGTTATTTCAATTGAGAACAGCAGTGAGCTTGCTGACTATATTTGTTCAAATACTTTTCTTGATTATTCATCAAAACAGCTCGTGCTTGAGGAGTTGACTCCTTATAAACGTCTTGTCCAGCTGCTTGTATTGCTGAAAAAGGAAATTGCCACACTGAAAATAGAGGCTGAGATTCACGAAAAGGTAAAGAATGAAATTGATAAAAATCAGCGTGATTACTATCTGCGTGAGGAATTGAAGGCTATTTCAGAGTCTCTTGGCGAGGGCGAAAATCCACTTGAGGAAGCAGAAGTATATAAAGAAAAGGTAAACGCTCTTTCCTGCAGTGATGAAATTAAGGATAAGCTTTTCAAGGAGTGCAATAAGCTTATCAAAATGCCTTCAGGCTCTCACGAAGGAACGGTTGTACGCAATTATCTTGACAAGTGTCTTGAGATTCCTTTCGGTAAATGTACGAAAGATACTATTAATCTGAGCAAAGCGCAGAAAATACTTGATAAAGACCACTATGGACTTAAAAAGGTTAAGGAAAGAATAGTAGATTCTTTGGCTGTTTATAAGAGAAATCCTGATTTCAGCGGACAGATTATCTGCCTTGCAGGTCCTCCGGGTGTTGGTAAAACCTCTATCGTCAAATCTCTTGCCAAGAGTATGAACAGAAAATATGTGAGAATCGCACTTGGCGGTATTCACGATGAGGGTGAAATAAGGGGACACAGAAAAACATATATCGGCTCAATGCCGGGAAGAATTATAGAAGCAGTTATTAAAAGCGGTGTAATGAATCCTGTGATTTTGCTTGATGAGATTGATAAGGTTGGTAATGATTATAAGGGCGATCCGTCCTCTGCTTTGCTTGAGGCACTTGATCCTGAACAGAACAGCACCTTTGCAGACCATTATATTGAATTTCCTATTGATTTGAGTAAAGTGCTGTTTATTACTACTGCCAACGATGTTTCTTCCATTTCTGCACCTCTGTACGACAGAATGGAAGTAATTGAGCTTAATTCCTATACAGCACTTGAAAAGTTTCATATTGCAAAAGAGCACCTTGTAAAAAAGGAAATGCAAAAGCATAATCTCAACGGCAGAGAATTTAAGATTACGGATGATGCACTGAATACTTTAATTGAAAGCTATACGCGTGAAGCAGGTGTGAGAAAGCTTGAAAAGATGATTGCGTCACTCTGCAGAAAAGCGGCTGTTGCACTTGAAAGCGGTGAAAAAAGCTTTAAGGTTACGGATGATAATATTGAAGATATTCTCGGTAAAAAGAAATACGCTCCTGAAAAAATTTCATCCGATAATGCAGTCGGTACAGTGAACGGGCTTGCCTGGACAAGCGTTGGAGGAACAATTCTTCCGATTGAAATTTCTGCACTTGAAGGAACAGGAAAGCTTGAGCTTACAGGCAATCTTGGGGATGTGATGAAGGAAAGTGCAAAAACAGCCGTTTCGTATGTAAGGTCGAAATCAAAAGAGTTTGGTATTGATTCTGATTTCTATAAGACTAAGGATATACATATTCATGCACCTGAGGGTGCAATCCCTAAGGACGGACCTTCAGCAGGTCTTGCCATTACAACAGCCCTTGTAAGCGAGCTTACAGGTATTGCAATCAAATCAAATGTTGCAATGACAGGTGAGATAAGTCTTAAAGGCAAGGCAATGGAAATCGGTGGACTTAAGGAAAAATCCATGGCAGCATATAAAGCCGGCTGTGACACGGTTATTATTCCGCAGGATAATGTTAAGGACCTTGATGAAATATCCGATGAGGTTAAATCTGTTGTTAATTTTATAGCCGTAGCAGGCTTTGATGAAATTATTCCTATTGCACTTGATGAAACTTTGGGTAAAGTTAAGAATACGAAAATAGCAGATGTGGTTATTCCTGATAAAAAGACGCGTACATCTGTTATAACACAGTAGGTGAAATATGAATTACAATAAAGCAGAATTTGAAAAAGCATATGGCCTTTTTTCTCAGCTGCCTGAAAGCAATGAGCCTGAAATCGCCTTTGCAGGAAGATCAAATGTGGGTAAAAGCTCATTGCTGAATAAGCTGTTTAACCGAAAACAGCTTGCAAGGGTAAGCTCAGTTCCGGGAAAAACAATCACAATTAATTTTTACAATGTTGATGATAATAAGTTTGTTGATTTACCGGGATATGGTTATGCTAAAATAAGCAAGCAGGAGCTGAATCGTTTTTCAGGTCTGATGGAGGGTTATTTTCAGTCAGGCAGAAATATTGCACTTGTTGTTCAGCTTATTGATATGCGTCATCCGCTTACAAAGGATGATGAGGGTATGATTACTTTTATGAAAGAAATGGACATACCTTTTATCATAGTGATGACTAAGGCTGACAAGCTCAAGAAAAAAGCATATGAAGAAAGACTCAGACTTTCAAAGCAGGAGCTTGCCTTTGCAGGGGATGTACCTGTTGTTCCGTTTTCTGCCGTAACAGGGCAGGGGATTAACGGAATTAAAAATTATATTGAAAATGCAATTCGTGATGCAGGAGGATTATAAATTATGAGTAAGACACCATTTGTTTCTAAGGAAAAGGTTGAGGAGATTGCGAGCGTCTACCCAACACCGTTTCATCTTTATGATGAAAGCGGAATCAGGAAGAATGTTGAAAATTTAAAAAAGGCTTTTTCCTGGAATAAGGGATATAAGGAGTATTTCGCTGTAAAGGCAACACCGAATCCGTTTCTGATTAAAATTCTTCAGGAGTATGGCTGCGGCTGTGACTGCTCATCTGCACCTGAGCTTATGATTTCAAAGGCTATCGGTGCTGTTGGTGACGATATTATGTTTTCATCAAACGATACACCGCTTGAAGAATTCAAGATGTGTAATGACTTGGGCGGTATCATCAACCTTGATGATATCACACATATTGAAGCCGTTGAAAAGGCTTGCGGTAAGCTCCCTAAGAAAATGAGCTGCCGTTACAATCCGGGCGGTGTGTTCAAGATTACAAACGATATTATGGATAATCCCGGAGATGCGAAGTACGGTATGACCACTGAGCAGATATACGAGGCTTTTGCCATTATGAAAGAAAAGGGCGTTGAGGAGTTCGGAATACACTCATTCCTCTGCTCAAACACGGTAACAAATGAGTATTATCCAATGCTTGCAAAAATCCTGTTTGAGCTTGCTGCCGATCTTAAGAAAAAGCTTGGTGTACATATTACCTTTATCAACCTTTCAGGCGGTATCGGTATTCCTTACAGACCTGACCAAGATCCTAATGATATATTTGTTATCGGTGAGGGTGTAAGAAAGGCTTATGAGGAAACACTGATTCCTGCAGGTATGGATGATGTTTCCATTTATACTGAGCTTGGAAGATATATGATGGGTCCTTACGGTGCTCTTATTACTAAGGCCATTAATGAAAAACATACTCACAAGGAATATATCGGTGTTGATGCTTGTGCGGCTAATCTTATGCGCCCTGCAATTTATGGTGCATATCATCACATTACTGTGCTGGGCAAGGAGAATGAGCCTTGTGATAAGAAATATGATGTAACAGGCTCACTTTGTGAAAACTGTGATAAGTTTGCAGTTGACAGAATGCTTCCTGAAATTCATATGGGCGATTATCTGTTTATCCATGATGCAGGTGCTCACGGTTTTTCAATGGGCTATAACTATAACGGAAAGCTCAGAAGCTCTGAAATTCTGCTTAAAGAGGACGGCTCCTTCCAGCTGATAAGAAGAGCGGAAACCGCAAAGGATTATTTTGCCACCTTCGACTGCTTTGATTTTTACAATGATTTAATCAAATAAGAATTTATTGTGATATGTATTTATGAAAATCCCTGATTGTTTTCAGGGATTTTTTCTTTACTTTCACGGTTTAGTGTGTTACAATATGATATACAAAATATAGAGGTAGTGTGATTTATGAGCAGAAAAATACAGGATGATAATCTGGACTTCTTATTTAAAGCGGTTTTGTCATTAGAAAATATGGATGAATGCTACGATTTTTTTGAGGATTTATGCACCGTACAGGAGCTTAAGGCAATCAGTCAGAGGATTGTTGTTGCAAAAATGCTTTCCGAAAAATGTGTATATACGGATATCGTCAATGCCACAGGTGCGTCAACTGCCACTATCAGCAGAGTAAACCGTTCTCTGCAGTACGGTTGTGACGGCTATGATAAAATTTTTGAAAGAATAAGAAAGCAGGAAAAGAATGAGCAGTTATAATGTCTTTGCTCAGTTTTATGATTATCTGACAGAAAATGTTGATTATAAAGTTAGGAGTGATTACATTTCTAACTTTTTTTCTGCCTATGGCAATAAAGGAAAAAAAGTGCTTGACTTAGCCTGCGGCACAGGTACTTTTACTAAGCTTCTCAGTGAAAAGGGCTATGATGTTGCAGGAATGGATATTTCTGAGGACATGCTGACTGTTGCTGAAAGTAAATGCAATGCAAATGTGCAGTTCTTTAAGGGGGATATTTCGGATTTCTTCCTGCCGGAAAAATATGACTTTTGCGTTTGTCTGCTCGACAGTATCAATCATTTGGAAGGTATTGACAGCCTGAAGAGATGCTTTAGCTGTGTTCACGATTCACTTAATGATAACGGCATTTTTGTTTTTGATGTCAATACGGTTTATAAGCATAATGTTGTATTGAATAATAATACCTTCGCTTTTGATGAGGAAGACTTTTTTCTTTGCTGGGATAATGAAAATGTCGGAGATAATACAGTAAGAATACTTCTGGATTTCTTCGTATTCAATGGCAGCAGCTATGATCGCTACAGCGAGGAATTTTATGAAAAGGCTTATGAGCTGAATGAACTTCAGTGTGTATTGGACGGTTTTGAAATCATTGGTATCTATGATGATATGACTTTAAATCCGCCTGATGATAAAAGTGAAAGAGCTTATTTTGTATGTAAAAGGAAATAGTTATTATGGGAAAAATTGTAAGATATATTACGGATGACGGCAGTGCTTTTGTTATTGCAGCCGATACAACGGATGTTGTTGCAAGGGCGGAACAGATTCATAAGACATCTGCTGTGAATACAGCTGCTCTCGGCAGGCTTATGACTGCTGCTTCAATGATGGGTGATATGCTCAAGAGCAAGGATGATTCAATCACATTAAGGCTTAATGGCGGAGGTCCGGCAGGCTCGGTGATTGCTGTATCAGACAGTGACGGCAATGTTAGGGGATATGTGCAGAATCCTGTTGTGGAAATACCGCTTAATGAGGCAGGTAAGCTGGATGTTAAAGGAACTGTCGGAACAAATGGTTATCTTTTTGTGATGAAGGACATAGGATTAAATGAGCCGTATGTTGGCCAGACACAGATTGTAAGCGGTGAAATTGCTGAGGATATTACAAATTATTATGCAACATCAGAGCAGACACCTACTGTCTGTGCACTTGGTGTACTTGTAAATCCTGACTTAACTGTTGCTGCGGCAGGCGGATTTATGATTCAGCTTCTTCCAGGATGTCCTGAAGAGGTGATTGACAAAATTGAGTATGCTATGCAGGATATTGAGCCGGTAACGACAATGCTCAGCAATGGAATGTCACCTGATGATATTGCGAAAAGGGCACTGAAGAATATCAGCATTGATAAGCTTGATGAGAGTAAAATAGAATACAGATGTAACTGTTCTAAAGAAAGAGTGGAGGCCTGTCTCTTATACACATCTCCGAGCCCACGAGACTAAGGCGAATCTC
>UQVI01000106.1 GCA_900544515.1 uncultured Oscillospiraceae bacterium
CAAACAGCTCTTTGAATTCACAAAGAGCTGTTTGTTATTATGAATTATAATTTTTTATCTTTATCAAGTGCTTTGTCAACTGCATTATGTACTGCACTTTCAAAGCCGTCTGCCTGCAAGGATATAACACCTTCAATTGTTGTACCGCCGGGAGAACAAACATTGTCGATAAGCTTGTATGGATGCTCATCACTTTCAAGAATCATTTTTGCACTGCCGTAAACGGTTTGTGCCGCAATTTTCAGTGCATCATCCTTCTTCATACCATTCTTGACACCTGCTCTTGCAAGTGCATCAATAAACATATAGGCATAAGCAGGAGCACAGCCGCCTAAAACTCCGAAAAGAGGGAATGAACTTTCATCAAGACAGATAACCTTACCAATGCAGTTCAGGAGAATTTCAATATTCTCTTTATCCTTATCACCAACGTTGTTATTGAAACAGTAAGCACTGATTGCTTCACCGACTTTAGCGTTGATATTCGGCATAACTCTGATAATTCTTGCCTCAATTCCGATACTGCTTTCAATAAAATCTAAGGTTTTTCCTGCAGCAATAGATACAATAAGAGGTTGCTTTTCCATTACCGCATCAGTAATCTTCTTTGAAACAGCAGAAATGATATTCGGCTTAACTGCAAGGAAAACGATGTCTGCCTTTTCAGCAACCTCGCATTCACTGTTCAGTATGGTTACACCAAAATGATTCTTTGCTGTTTCACAAGCAGGGGAGTATGTATCAAAAACAAGTATATCCTTGCTATCAATTTCTTCAGCAGAAATAATGCCTTTAATTATGGCGCTTGCCATATTTCCGCAGCCGATAAATCCTATTTTCATAATGAACTTCCTTTATATAATATGATAATTAATAATATCATTATATAAATAAAAAATCAATTGTTTTTCAATTTATCATATTTTTTTTTGGTCGCCATTCCACCGCGAATATGCCTTTGTGCTTTATTATCCTCAAGCACCTCTTTAACCTCACTGCACAGCAGTGGATTAATGACGGCAAGTCTTTTGGTTACGTCATTATGTACTGTCGATTTGCTTATGCCGAAAACGATTGCTGCCTGGCGGACAGTCGCTCTGGTTTCAACAATATAGTGACCTAAGTCAATGCATCTTTTTTCTACATTACCAATCAAGTGTTTTCACCTTCCTCAGTAATGTATATGAATATTAATAAAAAATATAACTGATAAAAATGTTTTACTGAATAAACAAAAAAACTGCTTTGTAATTACAAAGCAGTTTTTTGTTTATTCTTCTTCTGTTGTTGTACTTTCGTTTTCAGCTTTGATATCACCGATTATATCAGCAATTGACTTTTGCTTAAGCTCTTCAACGCGGTCGTATTTGCTTGCGTCTTTAAGTTCTGATTCAACACCGTTTTCTTCGATTACAGTCAGTGAAAGCTCTTTGCCGTTTACACTGAATTTGTAAATGATTTCTTTTGCGGTGCTTGGATTCTTCAATATAAGCTTATTTCCGTCAATCTCATAATTTCCTGAGAATACAGCTGTTGAAAGATATGAATCATATGTTCCGTCTTCATAAAATACATAAGCTGCAAGTCCCGGACTTTTCTGGCTTTGCCACTTGCCGACAATTTGCTCTTCATCGGCAGTGAAAATGCTCTTTGCTGCATCAGCGGGATTCTGATTTGTGGATATGCAGTAAGCACCACCGGCAATAATAAGAACGCCCAGAACTCCGGCAACGACCGAAATAATTATTTTCTGAACTTTTGATAAACCGTTTTTGGCCATCATTTAGCCTCCTTTAAGCCTTTTTTAACAAGAAGATTATTAATTTTATCTGCTGAGTCAAGAAGAGAAGATACAGACATATCGTGATTAAGAGTGTCAATGAAATATGCTGTATATTTTGAAAGCTCAACACTTACATACCATTCTCTGCTTAAAAGCTCAGGTGACTGATAAACACCGTTAGTTGTAAATACTTTATCAAACACACCATTATTATATGCGTTATCAAATACATCAAGACCATTACAGAACAAACCGAAGGTTGTACAAACAAAAATTCTGCCTGCACCAAGATTTTTAAGCTTGCTTGCAACCTCAAGCATAGATTCACCTGAGGAAATCATATCGTCAACGATGATGATGTCCTTACCCTCAACGGAGTCACCGAGATACTGATGCTCAACAATAGGGTTTCTTCCGTTAACAATTCTTGTATAGTCTCTTCTCTTATAGAACATACCGAGATTTACACCAAGCTGTGTAGCAAAGTAAATACATCTCTGCATAGCACCTTCATCAGGCGAGATTATCATAAGATGATCAGGATCAACTGAAAGGTCTTCAACATTATTGACAAGAGCCTTTATCATCTGGTATGTAGGCATAACATTTTCAAAGGACTGATCAGGAATAGAATTCTGTACTCTCTGATCGTGAGCATCAAAGGTGATGATGTTGTCAACGCCAAGATTTACAAGCTCCTGAAGTGCCATTGCACAGTCAAGAGATTCACGTGAGCTTCTCTTGTGCTGTCTGCCCTCATAAAGCATCGGCATAATTACAGAAACTCTTTTAGGCTTTGATGATAAAGCGTGGATAACTCTTTTAAGGTCGGCAAAGTGATCGTCAGGTGACTTCGGAACAGTCTGACCGTACATTTTATATGTGCAGCTGTAGTTAAATACGTCTGCGATGATATAAATATCATAACCGCGTACAGTTTCTTCAATTACACCTTTACCTTCGCCGCTGCCGAAACGCGGAACGGTAACATCAATTTTATATGTGTCACGCTGGTAACCGAAGAAAGCAACATTTTCCTGATGCTCGGTTGCCTGTGTTTTTCTCCATTTAACAAGATATTTATCAATTTTATCTGTCAGTTCCTCACAGCCTGGTAAACCGATGATTCCAAGCGGTCCTACCGGAATTGAATTGATATTGATTGCTGTTTGTCTCGCCATAAGTTTGAAACTCCTCTCAGATTTTGTCACCTTATTCTACAACAAATTATTATTATTGTAAACAACAAAATTGTAGAAATTTGCAGTTTTTTGTTCATCAGGGAATTAAAGTTTCTGTGATGTTTGATTCTCTGATTAATTTTGCCTTTTCTTTCCTTTTCATTAAAACAATATATCCGCAAATTCCTGCAATACTTGCTGCAGAAATAATGATGCCTAAAGCGAAGCCCTTTGGAGTGTAACTATATTCAATTGTATGCTTGCCGGGCTTTATAGTTGTTGCAAGCATTGCTTCTCCGATTTCAAATGTTTCAGCCTTTTCGCCGTCAATCAGAATGGTCCAGCCGTTGTCATATGGAATGGAAGAGTAAAGGACGCTGTTTTCTTCAGTTTCAATTGTTCCGATAATTTTTGTGTCACTGTGCTTTTCAACATTCAGTGACGAATTTTTCAGTTTTTCATATCCCTTTGAAAGCACATCGTTATCAACTGTATATGCGTAAACTTCGGCATAAGTGTCAGTTGTTTCTATATTGGAACAATCGAGATTTACTGTAATTTCTTCTCCCTCATCACAATAGCCGATATCAAGAATATAAGGTTCACCGATTGTCTGTGTATGTGCACTGAGGCTGCCGCCGTTTACTTCAATGCTTTCAATATCCGGTGATGTTACATATAAATAAGCATTGCCTGATTTTTTAGGTGTGATTGTAAATTCAACATTTCCGTAACCGCTTTCCGTATCATTTTTGCTGAACCAGAAAGTGCCGTTGCCGTCTACCTCTTCACCTGATAAACCGTCAAATTCAGTTGCAAGATAATCCATCTGATTGAATACACCGCTGTAGCCTGTAGCAAGGCTGAAATAATTTTCCTGTACCTCAAACGGATTTCCTTCCTCAGTTACCCAGTCCGTGATATTCTCGTTCACTGCATATGCAATAGGGAGGTAATAGTCATTTTGATATACATCAGCTGAGCCGCCGTCAATTGAAAAATCAAAGCTGTAAAAGCTTTCACCGGGTGCAGGAGAAATGTCAGCCTTAATAAGATATTTAAGATTAAACATCATATTATATACAGGTGTCTGCGTGTTGTAGGTGTAGCTGTTAATTCGGTTGCCGAACATACCGAGACTGTACTGCAGCTGTGAATAATCCTCGTAAGCCATTGAAGAAAATACGGACATACCATTATATCCATAATAGCTTGGGTCCATTCTTGTTTCAAGATAGGTCAGCTCTTCTCTGTAAAAATCATCATCAGAGGAATGAATCTGCTCAATTGCTTCAGTATAGTAATCATATTTTTCAGCATATTCTGTGTTCGACTGTGAAATGGAAATAGCTGCGGTATCAGAAATAAGAACCTCACAGAATACCATTACAAGAGCCGTCAGGCTTATGATTGTCTTTTCGAGCTTATTCTTTCTGTAGAGATACAGAAAGGCTGTCCATACAATGATAAAACCGATACTGATATAAATTGTTGGCTCTGACATTTTGTTTGTTGACATCTTCTGAGCCATAACAATGAAGAAAACCCATGCCATTCCAACATAGCAGATGTCCTTGATGTCAATTGATTTGAATTTGGTAATACATTTATAACCGCATACAAGAATAATGAATGTATACATATATGAAAATCTGAACGGCAAATCATTAGGGAAATGGAATGCGTGCCAGATAAAATTAAGACAGTTATTGTCAAAGCTGAATAAGAAGAAGAGCAGCATTAAAATATATGCTGTTTTTTCTTTTAAACGAATATCTTTATTTATAACAAATAGAGGAAGCAGAATTACAGCAAGCATACCTGAATATATATTTGGTAAAACATCTTCACCGCTGCTTCTGATTGTAGTTTCAAGACCTGCAAGGTGAGATGTAATGAAATCAAATATATTAAAGTAGGATGTAAATGTGTTCGGAAAATCATCTGAGGTAGCAGAGCTTGATCTGAGTATCATAAAAACAGGAACAAGAGTCACTGCACACACGGCTGCTGCCGCAACACTGCTTGCTGCAAATCTCACACCCCTGTTGAAAAACTTATTGTTCATCAGTGCTTTGAAAGAATATTTCTTTTTAAAGCTGAGTGAATCGTTGATTTTCTCACCTGCGCCTGATGAAATAACATAATAGGCAAGAAAATAGATTACCGCAAAAATGCAGGACATAAAGCCCATATAATAGCTTGAGAAGAAAAGGAGTATAAGAGAAATAATATACGTTGTGCTTTTACCGTTGTTAATAATACGCTCAATACCCAGTGCAATCAGTGGAAGAAGAATCATTCCGTCAAGCCACATAACATTCCAGTAATATGCAAGGAAATAAGCACTGAAAGCATATAGCACACCGAATGCGGAGCAGAGCACATCGTGTCTTCTCTGTGAAGCCTTGAGATAATATGCAAATGAAGCAGCACTCAATATGCATTTGAGTGATACGATAAATGAAATTGCAAAGGATATATCCTTTTTATCAAAAAGAAAGATGAGAGCAGACAGGGGACTTGAAAGATAGTTAAAGTAATTGCCTAAAAAGCTGCTGCCGCCTCCTGAAAACCATGAGTATAAAAAGCTCTGATGATTAACAACTCTCTCGTAAAGCTCTGCAAAAAGAGGACCGTACTGGTGATAAAGGTCCATTCTCATAACGGTATTATCACCGAACGGGAATACCTTGTAAACAATATATATCATGGATATGCAGACAGCAGCCAAGCCTGCTGCAAGGAACACAAATCGGTTTGTATAAAAGGTAAGATATATTTTTGAATATCTGATTTCCTCAGCGTTGTATGCACAGTCAAACAGCAGAATGCGGTCAAAGAAATAGTTGAAGAAAAATGCAGTTGACAGTGCAACAAGCCATACAAAGGAGTCCGGCATTTTTAATGCTGATCCGAATACTGCATCAGCCAGCTTATAAAAGCCAAAGTCTACAGCTGCTCTGAACAGGAACAAAAGTACCTGCTTAAGATTTGATGATAAAACTTTTTTACGGAAAACAAAACGTTTTTCAAGGAGAAAGGAAACTACCTCTGCCGCAATAAATCCGATAAGAACGGATATGGATACAGGTACACCGCAAAATACTTTAAGAAGCTGTTTTACTGCAATCAGCAAAAAAACAGAGAAAAATGCAGCAAGTGTATAGCTGACAGTTTCTCCGTTGAGCAGTTTATTTGCTGTCTCTTATACACATCTGACGCTGCCGACGACTAGTCGAGTGTAGA
>UQVI01000107.1 GCA_900544515.1 uncultured Oscillospiraceae bacterium
TCTCGTGGGCTCGGAGATGTGTATAAGAGACAGGATTCAAATAACATTTATTAAGTGAGGAATCATTTTTTGAAAAACAAACTAAAGGTCGGTATAGGCACAGATGCCTTTCCCCCTACCACTGACGGAATAAGCAATGTTGCACAAAACTATGCAGATCAAATTAACCGCCGGCATGGTGAGGCAGTTATCATAACTCCAAAAAATCCGAATCAGCTTGACTATAAATATGATTATCAGATATTCAGATACAAAAGCTTATGGATTCCTTCAAAGGAAGGCTACAGTGTTGGCTGGCCATTCAAGAACGAATTACACCAAGCGATAATTGATATGAATTTTGATATACTCCACTCACATGCTCCGTTGGCAACAAGCTATTATTTCAGACGTGTTACTGAAAAAAGGAAAATTCCGGTTGTACTTACATATCACACAAAATATGAATATGATATTGATAAGCGTGTACCTACAAAGCCGGCAAAGGATTTTGCCTATCACTTTTTGTGCAATAATATAAATGCCGCAGACGAGGTATGGGTAACAAGTCAAGGTACGGTTGATTCCCTGCGAAAAATAGGATACACAGGTGACTATATTGTAATGCCTAACGGCTGTGATCTTCCGATAACAAATGTATCTGTTTCAGATGTTGCAATGATTAAGCGAAAACACAATATACCGGAAAATACACCTGTATTCCTTTATTGCGGAAGAATGATATGGTATAAAAATATACAGCTTATTCTGGATGCCTGTGCTAAGCTTAAAAATGAGGGCAAAGACTTCAAACTGATTATGCTCGGCTTTGGTGCTGATGAGAATGCAATCAAGCGGTATATCGTCAAATCAGGCATCCGAAACAATGTAATCTGGACAGGTCAGATACTTGACAGGCAGGAAATACAGGGATATTACGGCATTTCCGATATTCTCCTTTTTCCGTCAGTATTTGATACAAACGGACTCGTTGTAAGAGAGGCAGCTGCCTGTGCTACTCCAAGTCTACTGATTCGCTCAAGTTGTGCAGCAGAAGGAATCATCGACGGTGAAACAGGCTTTCTCTGTATGGAAAGTGCACATTCAATTGCATCCATTCTTTCGAAAATAATGGATAATAAAGATCTTATTAAGCGTGTCGGTAAAAAAGCACAGAATGATATCTATATAAGCTGGGATGATGCCGTAAAAAAAGCGTATGACAGATATCATATTGTAATTGATAATTTTAAAACTAAAACTAAAAATAATATATAACACCAAACTGAATAGTCTGAATAAAAATAACCCCAGATGCAAAACATCTGAGGTTTTTTTATATTCTGAAATGCAACAAAGCATATAAACCTGACATTGGATTGTTTTGTGGCATCCGTTCAATCACAGCATAGAATGTAACAGAAATTTAAGGAGCTGAAGCTATGTTTAATTATGTAAAAAAATTACAATATCCTATAAATATAAAAAATCCCGACCCAAAAGCCGCATCTATTATCATATCCCAATACGGTGGACCTGACGGCGAACTCGGAGCATCACTGCGCTATCTCTCCCAGCGTTATTCAATGCCATATCCTGAACTAAAAGGCTTGCTGACAGATATAGGTTCAGAGCACACACAAGAGCGTTTTTCACTCTTGTATGCCTCAATTTCCTGCGTACCTGCAAGAATTTTACTCTGCCATTTTTCAGGTATCAGTTTCAGGTGAATATCCATTTTTCTGTCCTTGTAAACTACGATTCTGTCAACGATATTTCTATAGAAAGTATCGTTCCATTCCTCGCCTGTCGATATGGAATTCACATAACTTCTTATGTCCGAGATGATTTTTTCCTTGTCTGCAATCATCTGTTGATTGCTTTGCTCTTGAATCAGTTTTTGCTCAAGGTCAGTAATTTGATTGCTTAAATCATCACAAGCCTCTCTGTACTCCTTTGCCTCAATATATCCGTTCAGGCACATATCCAGCAGTTTCTTTTTCTTGTCTTCGCACTTAGCAATCTCACTTTGAAAATGTGACCTGTTGTCATTATCGCTGACGTTTTTGACTACACTTTCAACAGACTGCAACAGCGTGTTGATTATATTTGTTCGGCTCAGCATTGTATCTGCAACCACTGTCTGCAGAATCTCTTTTATATCCTTATCATTGATGGAATTTGTTGTGCATCCCACAGCAGTTCCGTCTTTTTCTTTATGCTTACCGCCGTTCTTCTGACTTTCAGCGCACACCCATTTCACATTCATTGTGCCGTCTTTTCGCTTTTTCTGCCGTCTTACAAAGCCTGCACCGCACTCACCGCAGACAATTTTGCCCGACAAAGCATATCTGTTTGCAAAGGCTTTCACTGTACTTTGTGACGGTTTGCGTCTTTCTAATTCTCTCTGCACCGTCTCAAAGCGTTCTCTTGAGATAATCGGCTCGTGATGATTTCGGATAGTTACAGTTTCAATCTCGCCGTAATTTCTTTTCTTCTGATGCGTAAGATAGTCGGGTGTGTAGGTCTTTTGCTGAACCAAATCACCGCAGTATTTTTCATTTCGCAGTATGCGGAGAATAACCGTGTATGACCAGTCCTTCATCCGTGTAGATGTTTTTACTTCTTCTTCTCGCAGTTCCTTCGCAATCCGGTGTGCACCCTTGCCCTCATCAAGAAATTTGTGGTAAATCAACCTTACAGTTTCTGCACCCTCTTCATTGATAATCAGCTTGCCGTCACGCACATCATAGCCCAGCATATCCCTGCCGAGAACAACACCCTTTTCCATCTGTCTGCGCAGTCCCCACTTGACACGCTCGCTTGTCTTTCGGCTTTCCTCCTGCGCCATTGTAGATAAAAATGCAAGTCGCATTTCCGCATCACTGTCAAGGGTATTGATGTTGTCATTCAGAAAAATCACACCGATACCGAGTGCTTTTAACTCTCTTGTGTAGCCGATACTGTCCAGAATATTTCTCGCAAATCGGCTGATTTCTTTTGTGATAATCAAATCAAATTTACCGCTCTTCGCATCCTCAATCATCTGATTGAATGCAACACGCTTTTTCGTATTTGTGCCCGAAATTCCGTCATCAACATAAATATCATAAAGTTCCCACAGGTGGTTTCGCTTTATGTATTCATTGAAAAACTGCTGCTGACTTTCAAGCGAATTTGCCTGATCAGACTTGTCTGTAGACACACGACAGTAAGCAGCAACACGCTTAACCATATTGTCATTGTCAAACATATTTTTACTCCTTTCCTTCAGCGGTTGCCGATAAATAATCAGTCAACCGCCGATTTCTAACACACATTATATTCAAAGTATTTCAGATGTCCAGCTTTTATAAAAAATTCTTTGATTAAATATTTAGTTATGCTATACTGTAATTGTGAGGTGATAATCTTGAGAATAATTGATACTTACAACAATATTTTTAAAGTTTATAAAAATGGTGTTTTCGATAAAACTTTATGGGATCACTATGCCAATTCTGCGTTTCCCGGATTGAAAGATAAAATTGAAAATGATTTTTCAAGAATTACCGAATACAAAGACAAAGTTTATCAAATTCTTAATGATGTACCAAAAAACTTTGAAATAGCTGAAACAGCACATCAATCTTTTATAAATGCAACAAAAAATCTGTCTGACGAAATTAAAAATAAATTCAATGTTGATTTGGATGTTACAATAATTTTGTATTTAGGTTTGGGCAATGCTGCCGGCTGGGCAACAACAATCAATAATCAACAGATTGTTCTTATTGGACTTGAAAAAGTTGTTGAACTCGGTTGGTGCAATGAAAGTGATATGCAGGCACTCATTTATCACGAACTCGGTCATATATACCATTCACTTTTTGAATGCAAGGAGTTGTTGCCAACTAAAAAGAAACATAATATTCAACAGCTATACAGAGAAGGCATCGCAATGATATTTGAACAAACTCTTTGTGATGATGTTAATCGCTATCACCAAGATATTGATGGTTGGCTTGATTGGTGTATTGACAATGAAAAACTAATTAAAACCGAATATCTTAAAAGAACTGAAAACAAGGAAAGTGTTCAGGATTTCTTTGGTGATTGGTGCAGTTTTAGGGAACATTCCGATGTAGGATATTTTTTAGGTACTGCCTTTATTAGATTTTTAATGAATGATTATTCTTTGCAAGAAATTGCATCCATGAAGTTGAACACTGTACTTAAACATTTTTATAGATTCGCAAATGAATAACACTTTACAGCCACAAAATAGTGGCTGTATTTTTTATGTTATTTTCAATCTTCTCTTACACGCATCGTACTGTGCTTTACTTATTTTTTTATCTTCCAAAAGAGCAATCAGCACTGCCCTCATATACTGTTTTTCAAACTCTTTGTTTTCCTGCTTTGCATATTCGTTTTGACCTTCCAGAATAACTTTCGTTTTCATGCAAATTCGCCTCAACGAAATTTATGCAAAAGCATCTTGTCCCTATGCCAACACCCCTTTCCTTGTTTCATTGAATGTAATTATTATTTTAATCATAAATTCCTTTCTACCTGCCGATTACTCGGCAGGACTTTTTCTTTAATAATCATTCTGATATTTGATTATATCTTTTAAGTTAATTGCTCCATTTATTGATTTGACTTCATACAAAACCCTGTCCTTCATCAGTTCTAATTTTTCAGGCTCCAATTCAAATGCACCTGCAAGAATGTTCATTGTATATGCCATTTCCACTGCAAGTTTGAAAATAATTTGCGATAGTCTGTATTCTGTTAAATCAAGTTTAGCATCAACTACACTTTCAAACGCAGGCGTTAAAACCGAGTCAGTTAAGTTTTTATTCAAATAGCAATGATAAAACTTAACTGCATCACAGATAAATCGGCTGCGATTCTTAGCACCTGATTTTCTTAAATCCTGTTCACAGATTTCTAAAATGTCATCAGTTACATATAATGCAATTCTTTTTCCTTCATTTTCGTTATTCATTAGATTACTCCTTTCAGCATACTGTATGTATGCTGTTAAAAATCCTTTATTTTATTTGCTTTGGGGTATGTTTATTTAATAATGACATACTGTTTGTGTGATATGAAAAAATTTTGTTTTAAAACGACATACCTTTTAAATGTTCCGTTCGGCGTTGCCGTACGGTGTTTTTTCGGAGTTTGCCAGCCTTTGGCGGCATACTCCTTTATCCTGCTTATTTTCAACCTCATAAATTTTCAAAGACTTTTGGTTTTTAACTAAACCTTAATTCTGATAAAACCATCACCTTCTTTCGTGAACCCTCTCCATATAGGTAGGCAGTGAGAAAGCATTTTTTACACCCTTTCGCTATAGAATTTTTTTACACCTCCCACTTATAGCCACGAGATAGCGAAAATATCACGCTTTTAATATACCGTCACTATACAGACACGTAAATGCAATTTGTAAACCACTTTAAGAAAAATTTCTCAAAAATATTTTTGCACAGAAAAAGGAACCCATGTTCCCATGAGTTCCTTAAGCTTTTTGATGACACGACTATGCCGTTTTGATACATCCATTCGGTTGATTCTAAAATGCTGCCCGATTCGTTCCATACTCCAATTCTTGTAATAGTATAGATCAATCAACACCCGTTCATCTGAACTAAGCATTTGCAGTGCGCTTCGCAATTTTTCCAGTTCCATTTTATGAACAACTTCAAGATAAGTTTCGTCAGTATTAATCGACACTCGCTGTGAGCCAATGCAGTCCTGTTCAAAAGTTCCTTTACTAAGGTGCCACCTGTCACTGCGGTCTTGTGCCTGCTGACGCCTCCTGTCCTGTTCAAGATATTCATAAACTTCTTTGGAAACATCTACTTCGATGCAATCGTCATTATATTCAATTGTGGTTTTAACCAAATCCAGCCTTTCCGTCAGAAAAGCGGTAAGTGTGGCATAGCCGAAACAGTACCACATCTGTCAATTCCTCAGCGTTTCGCTATTATTGTTAGGATGCAATGGCGGCTGCCAAGAAATCTAAGGTTGAATTAATTACAACCTCACCGACTATTTTATTTCATTAGTTGTACTAATGATGTTTTTATT
>UQVI01000108.1 GCA_900544515.1 uncultured Oscillospiraceae bacterium
AGATTCGCCTTAGTCTCGTGGGCTCGGAGATGTGTATAAGAGACAGATGTAAAACAAAGCAGGTAGACAGTATGGACAAGTTTAAACTGGTAAGTAAATTTAAGCCCACAGGTGATCAGCCTCAGGCTATTGAATCACTTGTAAAAGGCATTTTGAATGGTGATAAGGAGCAGACACTTATGGGTGTAACAGGCTCCGGCAAAACCTTTACAATGGCGAATATTATCGAAAAGGTAAATAAGCCTACACTTGTTCTGGCACATAATAAAACGCTTGCAGCACAGCTCTGCAGTGAGTTCAAGGAGTTTTTTCCTGAAAATGCAGTAGAATACTTTGTGTCCTATTATGATTACTATCAGCCGGAGGCTTATGTTCCTACTACTGATACCTATATCGAAAAGGATTCATCCATTAATGATGAGATTGATAAGCTGCGTCATTCTGCTACTGCAGCACTTTTTGAAAGACGGGATGTAATAATCGTAGCATCTGTTTCCTGTATTTATTCCATCGGTGACCCAATTGATTATCAGAGTATGGTGATCTCGCTGCGTACCGGAATGGAGTACGGACGTGACGCTCTTATTGAAAAGCTTGTATCCATTCAGTATGAACGCAATGATATTAATTTTGTAAGAAATAAATTCAGAGTGCGCGGTGATACGCTTGAGGTGTTTCCTGCAGGATCTTCAGGCAATGCCATAAGAATAGAATTTTTTGGTGATGAGATTGACAGAATCTGTGAAATTCAGCCGCTAACAGGTAAGGCGGAGGGAATACTTTCCCACGTCTGCCTTTATCCTGCGTCACATTATGTTGTCGGTGCTGAAAAAATGAAGATCGCCATTGATAAGATTTACAATGAAATGGTTGAAAGAGTTGCCGAGTTTGAGGAACAGGGAAAGCTTTTAGAGGCGCAGCGTATCAAAGAGCGTACGATGAATGATATCGAAATGCTCAGAGAAACAGGCTTCTGTAAGGGTATTGAAAACTATTCCGCTGTTATGAGCGGCAGAAAAAGCGGTGAAGCACCTTTTACTCTTATTGATTATTTTCCTGATGATTTTCTCCTGTTTTGTGATGAAAGCCACGTTATGCTTCCTCAGGTAAGAGGTATGTATGCAGGCGACAGAGCACGTAAGCAGAGCCTTGTTGAATATGGTTTCAGACTTCCGTCAGCACTGGATAACAGACCGCTTCAGTTTGACGAGTTCTATAATAAAATCAATCAGGTTGTATTCACTTCAGCAACACCGGGTGCTTTTGAAAAGGAAAAGAGTACACAGATTGTTGAGCAGGTTATCAGGCCTACAGGACTGCTTGACCCTGTTATTACAGTAAAGCCGACTGAGGACCAGATGGATGATCTTTTGTCTGAAATTAATATCCGTGCCCAGAGGCAGGAAAGAGTGCTTGTAACAACGCTCACAAAGGCTATGGCAGAGGATTTAACCAAATATCTTGAAGGCTTTGATGTCAAGGTGCGTTATATGCACCACGATATTGATACAATTGAGCGTATGGAAATCATCCGTGATTTGCGTCTCGGTGAATTTGATGTGCTTGTCGGCATTAACCTTCTGCGTGAGGGTCTTGATATTCCTGAGGTTTCGCTTGTTGCAATCCTTGATGCGGACAAGGAAGGCTTTCTGCGTTCTGAAACATCACTTGTACAGACAATCGGCCGTGCTGCTCGTAATGAGCATGGTGAGGTTATTATGTACGCGGACAGCGTTACTCCGTCAATGGAGCGTGCTATCACCGAAACTGTAAGAAGAAGAGGTATTCAGGAGGCGTATAACGAAGAGCACGGAATCACCCCTCAGACCATAAAGAAGGATGTCCGTCAGATTATTGAAATTACATCTAAGGAAAAGATAGAAGGTAAGCGTAAGCATCTTACCAAAAAAGAAAAGCAGCAGCTTATTCCGCAGCTGACGAAAGAGATGAAGGAGGCAGCTCGTATGCTTGAATTTGAACACGCCGCATTTTTACGTGATCAGATTGCAGAGCTTGAAAAATAAAAAATGAAAAAATTATTTAGTGATAAAGAATTCTGGAAAACAGCGATAAGGCTGACAATTCCTGTTGCACTTCAGAATCTGCTTACAAGCTCTTTTGTGCTTGCAGATACGCTGCTTGTAAGCAGTCTTGGTACAGTTGCACTGTCCTCAGTTGGTATGATGGGGCAGTGGAACTTTCTTATGAATATGATTCTTGTTGGCTTCTGTTCTGCAACAACTGTTTTCATTTCGCAATTCTGGGGTGTTAAGGATTTAAAGAAAATTCGTCATATAGGCGGTATATCCATATTATTTGCACTGGCAGTTGCTGTTATATTTACAATTATAAGCCTTGTGATTCCCAGTGGTGTAGTCAGTATATTTAATGATAATGAGGATGTAATAGCAACAGGTACGGAATATCTGAAGGTAGTTGCTTTTTCCTTTATTCCGATAGCATTAACAAATATACTTGCATCCATTCTGCGAGCAGTTGAAAATGTAAAATTGCCGATGTATGCATCTGCATTCACAACTGTGCTTAATATTTTCCTGGATTACAGTATGATATTCGGTAAATTCGGCTTCCCTGAAATGGGCATAAAGGGTGCCGCTCTCGCAACATCCATATCTGCCTGGCTTGGTGTTGTACTGATTGTATTGATATCTGTATTTCAGAAGAATATATTGGTTGTCAAAGGAAAGGAATATTTTCAGTTTTCCAAAAAAGAATTAGGTGCTTATATTTCAAAGGCCGCTCCTGTTGTTTTGAACGAAGGAATGTGGGGCGGAGGTACGTTTGTATATAATGTTATTTTCGCCAATATGGGCTATGAATATTTTTCAGCTCTTACGATTGTGAGGAGCTTTGAAAACATTGCCTTTGTAATATTTATCGGTCTTTGCAGTGCAGCCTCTGTTATGATAGGTAAATCAATAGGTCAGGGTGAAATCAGAAAAGGACTTCTTGAGTCAAAACGGTTTATGTTTATCGTTCCTGCTTTTGCAATTGTGATAGCCATACTCATTATTGTGTTCAGAGCTCAGCTTGTAAGTGTATTTAATATGGGCAATAATATAAGCGAAACTGCGATTGAAACAGCATTGTCACTTATGATGATTTATGCAATTGCATTTCCGTTAAGAATTATGCCGTACCTTGAGGTGGTAGCTATATTCCGTTCGGGCGGTGATACAATTACAGGTGCTAAATATGAATTGATGTCTCTTTGGGCGTTGTCCGTTCCGGCAACATTAATTGCCGTATATGTGTTTAAGGCTCCGTTTTTGGCTGCATATGCAATTATGTACATTTTTGAGGATATACCGAAAAATATTTTGTGTATGAAATTCTATTTATCAAAAAAGTGGATTAAACCTGTTACCGAAGAAGGTATAAAGGGATTGGAGAAATTTAAAAATAATCAGCGTGGTGAAAAATAATGGCAAAGAATATAATAATTAAAGGTGCAAGAGAGCATAATCTGAAAAATATTGATATTGAAATACCCAGAGATAAGCTTATTGTTTTTACAGGATTATCAGGCTCAGGTAAATCAAGTCTTGCTTTCGATACAATTTATGCGGAGGGTCAGCGAAGATATGTTGAGTCTCTTTCATCCTATGCAAGGCAGTTTTTAGGTCAGATGGAGAAGCCTGATGTGGACTATATTGACGGACTTTCACCTGCAATTTCAATTGACCAAAAAACAACAAGCCGTAATCCCCGTTCAACGGTTGGTACGGTTACGGAAATTTATGACTATCTCAGACTTCTTTATGCTCGTATCGGTGTTCCGCACTGTACAAAATGCGGCAGGGAAATTACACAACAGACCGTTGACCAGATTGTTGATGCTGTTCTTAAGCTGGAGGAAAAAACAAGAATACAGATTTTAGCACCGATTGTAAGAGGCCGCAAAGGTGAATATGTTAAAGAACTTGACAATGTTCGTAAGTCGGGTTTTGTTCGCGTACGCGTTGATGGTTCGGTTTATGATTTGTCTGAAGAGATTAAAATGGATAAAAACAAGAAGCACAATATCGAGGTTATTGTGGACAGGCTTGTTATCAGTGACAGTATTAAATCACGTCTTACGGATTCAATTGAAACGGCAACACATCTTTCTGACGGTGTGGTTATCATTGATATTGTGGGCGACAGGGAAGAGCTGTTTTCACTGAATTATGCCTGCCCTGAGCATGGTGCAGTTATTGAGGAAATGAGTCCTCGTATGTTCTCGTTCAACAATCCCTTCGGTGCCTGTAAAAAGTGCGGCGGTCTCGGAGCATATAAAGAAATTGATCCTGAGCTGATTATCCCTAATAAAAAGCTGTCCATTAATCAGGGTGCTATCAAGGCGTCAGGCTGGAATATCAATGATGGCTCTATTGCAAAAATGTATTATGAGGGACTTGCAAAGGAATATAAGTTCTCTCTTGATGTGCCGATTGAGATGATTTCAAAGGAAGGACTGAATGCAATCCTTTACGGAACAGGTGATAAAAAGCTTTCTATGAAACGTGTTACCTCCTACGGCACAGGAACGTATAAAAATACATTTGAAGGCATTGTCTCAAATCTTAAGAGACGTTATGAGGAAACGACTTCTGATTGGGCACGCAATGATATTGAACAGGTTATGACTATCTGCACCTGCCCTGACTGTAAAGGCTCACGTCTTACACCTGAAATAATGAGTGTAACTGTGGGAGGTAAAAATATTTATGAATTCTGTAAAATGCCGATTGGTGAGGAGCTTGAATTCATAAACAACCTTCAGCTTACCGAAAGGGAAAAGCTTATCGGCACACTTGTTATCAATGAAATAAGGGAAAGACTGGAATTTCTTAATTCAGTGGGTCTTGAATATCTTTCATTATCACGTGAAGCTGCAACTCTTTCAGGCGGTGAGGCGCAGCGTATCCGCCTTGCAACCCAGATAGGCTCATCTCTTATGGGTGTTCTTTATATTCTTGACGAGCCTTCAATCGGTCTTCACCAGAGAGATAATGATAAGCTGCTCGGCACACTTAAGCATCTTCGTGATTTAGGCAATACACTGATTGTGGTTGAACACGATGAGGATACAATGCGAAATGCCGATTATATAGTGGATATCGGTCCGGGTGCAGGTGTACACGGCGGCGAGCTGATTGCAGCAGGTACGGTTGACGATATCATAAATTGTGAAAAATCAATTACAGGTATGTATCTCAGCGGCAAGCGTTCTATCCCTGTGCCAGAAAAACGCAGAAAGGGAAACGGCAAAAAGCTTACTGTTTATAAAGCCGCTGAAAATAATCTTAAAAATATAGATGTGGAAATTCCGCTTGGTAAATTTGTTGCGGTTACAGGTGTTTCAGGTTCAGGCAAATCAAGCCTTGTAAACGAGATATTGAATAAATACCTTTCAAACATTCTTAATGGTGCAAAGAAGAGACCGGGTAAGTTTGAAAAAATCACAGGTGCAGATAACCTTGATAAGGTTATAAATATTGACCAGTCACCAATCGGCAGGACACCGCGTTCCAATCCTGCAACTTACACAGGCGTTTTCAACGATATACGTGAGCTTTATGCTCAGACAGCTGATGCAAAGCAGCGAGGCTATAAAGCCAACCGTTTTTCCTTTAATGTAAAAGGTGGACGCTGTGAGGCCTGTCAGGGTGACGGTATTGTTAAAATTGAAATGCATTTTCTTGCAGACGTTTATGTGCCCTGTGAGGTTTGCGGTGGTAAACGCTATAACCGTGAAACGCTGGAGGTTAAGTTTAAAGGCAAGTCCATTTTTGATGTACTTGAAATGACTGTTGACGAGGGTGTGGAATTTTTTGCTCAGCAGCCTAAAATCTATAATAAGCTGAAAACACTTTCCGATGTGGGTCTCGGCTATATTAAAATCGGACAGAGTGCCACAACGCTTTCAGGCGGTGAGGCGCAGCGAGTTAAGTTAGCTACAGAATTGTCAAAGAGAAGCACAGGCAAAACAATTTATATTCTTGACGAGCCTACAAC
>UQVI01000109.1 GCA_900544515.1 uncultured Oscillospiraceae bacterium
GGGCTCGGAGATGTGTATAAGAGACAGGTACATAGACAGTGAAAACAATAGCCTAACCTGCATCCTTAAGTGAGGTTAGGCTAGGGGTACTGTATTTTGTGTAGTGCCCCTAGCTCGTTTTTACCTTGCTTGTTTATTGCTTTTTTGCTTGGATTTCTGTAAGATTTTCAGAGAACTGAACTCTTCAATTTCAAAAAACTGCCGAAAGTGACTACAGATGTTAAGGTAAGAAATTTTAAGGAATTATTAATTATTGTAATCTCATAAAAACTATTGATGATACATATAAACTTGAATTTGCGGAGGGAAATTATGGATAATAAAAAGAGAAGAGATGCACAGCTTCCGTACATTTCGGATTTAAACATTATGCTTGAGCAGGAGCGTACAAGGCTTCTTATCAGAAGGTATAATCGTGTTATCCCGATGAATGCGCCTATGATGACGCTGATACTCAAAAGGTTACTTGGCAGTATGGGCAAATTCTGCTATATCGAACCTCCGTTTCGCTGTGATTACGGTAGTCACATTTTTGTCGGAGAAAACTTTATCGCGAATTATAATCTGATCGTGCTTGATGTTGCACCTGTCAGAATAGGCGATAACTGCCTTATCGGACCGAATGTATCTATCTTTACAGCAGGACATCCCATTCATCCCGAAATGAGAAATACAGGACTTGAATATGGTATTGAAATCAATATCGGAGATAGTGTATGGATTGGCGGCTGCTCTGTTATAAATCCCGGTGTTACTATCGGCAGTAATACTGTTATTGCTTCAGGCAGCGTTGTTACAAAGGACATACCCGATAATGTGGTTGCGGGTGGTAATCCCTGCAAGGTTATAAGAGAGATAACTGATGAGGACAGAAAGTATTATTATAAAAACTTGGAATTTGACGAAGAAGCACTTGAAGAAGTAAAGAATAAAAAAGAACTGGATGTTAAGCAAATACTGATTGACTCAATAAAGAAAAAGTTTAAGCAGAGGTAAAAACAGTGGAATTAGACATAAAGAATTTTACTTGGATAAGGGAACCAAAAAAGTATAATATAAGTGAAGATGAAATCGAAATCATTACAAAGCCACATACAGATTTGTGGCAGCGAACATATTATCATTTTTGTAATGATAATGCACCTGTTTTACAAATGGAAACGGAAGAAAAGTATTTTAGTTTTGTTGTAAAAATAGATTTTAAGGACAGTCATCATCGTTTTGACCAATGCGGCGTTGTTGTGTATCTTGACAGCGAAAATTGGATCAAAGGTTCAATAGAGTATGAAAATGAAAAGTTTCAGCACCTCGGCAGTGTTGTGACAAATAATGGTTATTCCGATTGGGCAACAACTGAGATTGGTGCAGATGTTAAGTCAATGTGGTACAGGCTAAGCAGAAGGGAAGACGACTTTTGCATTGAATGTTCACATGATGGAATTATTTTTTCACAGATGCGAGTTTGTCATCTTGCAAAGGCTCAAGGAAAAATCAATTTTGGTATATATGCCTGTTCACCTGAGGCGTCATCATTCAAGGCAGTATTTACTAATTTCCAGTTGCTTGAATGCCAATGGCAGGCACACAATGGTCAGCAACCGGATGATGTTTGATTTTTTGCAAATGATAGTTTTTGTAAGCGTTATTTAAGAGTTAAATTGTAATTTAAGTTATATCTTGTTTGTTACAAAATATAAAATGGGGGTACTGTGTTAGTTACAGTACCCCCACCACTTTTTATTGTTAAATCGAATTGCCTATTTTTCGGTCTTTAAAATAATATTCTTTATCGTATTCGTTAACTTCCCGCAACACCTTGCAGGGATTTCCGACTGCAACAGTATTTGACGGAATATCTTTTGTGACAATACTGCCTGCACCAATTACAACATTATCGCCGATTGTAACACCGGGCAAAATAACGGCACCTGCTCCAATCCAGCAGTTTTCACCGATATGAACAGGCATATTGTATTGATAGCCTTCTTTGCGCAGTTCAGGCAGAATTGGATGTCCTGCTGTTGCAATGGTAACATTTGGTCCAAACATTGTGTTGTTACCAACATAAATATGTGTATCATCAACCATAGTTACACCAAAATTGCAATAAATATTATTGCCGAAATGAATGTGTCCGCCGCCAAAATTCGAATAAAAAGGTGGTTCAATATAACAGTTTTCACCTATTTCTGCAAACATTTCTTTAAGTAGTTTTTCACGCTTGTCAAGTTCGGTTGGGCGTGTTCTGTTAAAATCATAAAGCCTGTTAAGTCTTTTTAACTGATCCTCCATAATTTCTTCATCACCGGGAAGATATAAATCACCTGTGTGCATTTTGTCTTTTATACTCATTTTTATGTTCCTTTCTGATTTTGATTTTTTATTCAGCGGATACCGTGGTATCTGCTTTTTAATTATCAACGGTAATATTTTTCAGCCAGTTATATTTTTTGTAATGCTTGTATACAGCCGGGAGTTTAACAATTTCATCAAGATTTATGATAAAATATACGGCAAGAACAGGGAGTTTCAGCACAAAAGCAGCAATTAATCCAATCGGTACAGTGATGCACCACATTGTAACAGCGTCACACTTAAAGCCAAATTTGCTGTCACCACCTGCACAGAAAATGCCTGCTATTGTAGTGGAGTTTATCGATTTTCCAATCATATAATATGAGCACATTACAAGCATCCATTTAAGATATGTATTTGCCTGTTCGCTTAAATCTGTTATTGAAATAATAAGCGGTGACAGTGCAAGAAGTATAACACCTGTGACTGCTCCGCTGATAATCGAAAGCTTGCAAAGCTTATCTCCATATTGCTTTGCTTTATCAATTCTGCTGGCACCAAGTTCATTGCCAATCATAATACCACCGCCGCTGCCGAGACCAATGCAGAAACAGGCAATAAGGTTTTTGACTATATTTGCAATGGAGTTTGCTGCAACAGCATCTGTGCCGAGATGCCCTATAATAACGGAATACATTGTAAAACCTATTCCCCATACAATTTCGTTGCCAAGAACAGGTAGTGTATATTTCCAAAAGGATTTTTTCAGTATTTCGTCACTGTGAAAAATATTGTTTAATTTAAGTTTAACACTGTCTTTCTTGGCTGTTTCTGTTAGACACCATAATACCTCAGCAATTCTTGCAATTACAGTTGCCAGAGCAGCACCTGCAATTTCCATTTTGCGAAATCCCAATAATCCAAAAATAAATACCGTATTCAAAGCAATATTTACAATTACACTGACAGAGCTGATAACACTTGATTTTGCGGCTTTATTGCTGTTTTTCAAAATGCAGAGATAAATCTGTGAAATTCCTGTCAGCCAATATGACGGTGAAACTACACGCAAGTAAACTGCACCCAAATCAATAAGAGTTATATTGTCTGTAAATATTCTCATTAAAATTTTCGGAATGAGCAATCCTGCAATGAAAAATATGAGCGATACAATTATGGTTATTTTTAATACATAAGCGAAAATTTTTTCAACAGAGTCTTTATCGGATTTTCCCCAGTATTGTGCTGCAATCATTGATAAGCCGATTGTCATTGCGGCAAGGAAAAGATTTTGAACAAAGGTTATCTGACTTGCAAGGGATACGGCAGACAAAGCATTTTGTGAGAGTTTGCCGAGCATAAAAGCATCTGATGCACTCACAAGTGCAAGCATAAACTGACTGAATGCAATCGGCAGTATCAGTGATAATAGCTTTTTGGCAAAGCTATGTTTACTATCTTTTTCTTGTAACATTGCGAGCCTCCTTTTATTGACATAATATAATTGCATGCTATAATTATATTGCATATATTAAGACTATTCTATCAATATTCTTTTGAACATTATAACAATCCTGTGAGGAGTTAGACAATGAAAATAAATATGAAATTGAAAGCAGATCTTTCTGAAAAAGTGTATTATAATTATGCAGATTACCCGATTTATATAAAAAAGGGGTTGCTTTCATATTATCCTGATTATGCAGCACCGAGCCATTGGCATGAGGATATAGAGATGATTGCTGTTATTAAAGGTGAAATGAAATACAATATAAATGGTAAAATAGTAACCTTATGTGCAGGTGAGGGTATTGTTATAAATTCAAAGCAGATGCATTTCGGATATTCTGATGAGAAAGCAGAATGTGAATTTTACTGTATTCTTCTGCATCCGCTTTTGCTTTGTGCCACTCTTGCGTATGAAAAAAATTTTGCTATGCCGATTGTAAAAAATAAAGGCTTTGATTTTGTTTTGCTTTCAAAAAATGAAGCGTGGCAGCAGAATATATACAATCTGATATGCAACATTTATTCTGTCAAAAATAAAAAAAACTGCACCACTTCGGGTGCAGAGTATATTTTTGTCTATATGGACTTTACTCTATGAAAATCTAACTGTTAACGAAGAAAAAGAAAAATTCAGTTCTGATTTAGCAATTATGAAAAATATGATTGGTTTTATTCAGCAGAATTTTGCTGACAAAATTACGCTTTCTGATATTGCAGGAGCAGGTGCAGTCGGAGAAAGTAAATGTTGTAAATTATTTAAGTATTATCTTAACGAAACACCCAATGCTTATCTTAATCAGTACAGGCTTGATAAGAGTGCAGAACTTCTCAGAAACACCGATATGACGATAACAGAAATTGCACTGCATGTTGGATATGCGGGCAGCAGTTATTATGCGGAAATTTTTCATAAATGGTTTGGAAAAACGCCGAATGAATACAGAAAATCCGTTCAGTAATGATTAAAGCAAGGGCTATACAAGCAGATGTATTCTGTGTGTTAATTGATTTAATGAGGGAATAAAATATTTATTGTTTATCATCAAAAAACGAGGTAGGGATCGTCCAATTTATGAACTAACCCTATCTCGAATTTTGTGTTTACTCGTTCACTTCTTTTTGTTCTTTCTGATTCGCATATTCAGCTAATCGTTTTCTGTTTTGCTCAAATACTTCGTCTACCATGTGAGTGTAGATTTTAGCAGTTACAGATATGTCACTGTGTCCCATTAGTTCTTTTGCAACATTCAGTGGTACACCTGCGGCTTGGCAGTCGGTGCAGAAGGTGTGGCGGAGAAGATATGGCTCAAGGTCAGGTGCAAGTGTCGATTTTATAATCTGATTTCTGTAAACTGTTGCACCGTTTGCAATGTCCATCTCTCTGCAGAAATTGTGCCATGCATGATAGAATGCATTTTCATCGAGTGGTAGTTTGTTGTTTTTCACTCTGACAAATACATATTTATCATTAAAGCCTTTCAGCTTGTGTTCTATCAATGCTGATTTTAATTGTGGTGGAATTGGTATCTTTCTGCCTGTACCTGCTTCGGTTTTTGATTTGCCTACTGTTAGAATTGAGTTCTCAAAATCTAACCAACTCCATTCTATTCTGCGAATTTCGATTGGTCTGAGTCCACAGTAGAGCATAGTCAATACCATCGTTCCAGCATAATGAGTTTTAGCAGTTTCGAGTATCATTGCTCTTTCTTCGTCAGTTATCGGTCTGCGAGTTCCTTGTGTAACACTCGGTAGAACAATATCTTCTGCAGGATTGTCAGGTATCAGTTTTTGCTTTTTTGCCTTGTGCATTATTCTACGCAGTGTCATTCTTAACTTTGATGCCATAGCCTTACTTTTGCCAACATATTGATTAAGGAATCGTTGGCAGTCATCTTCGTGTATTTCGCATAACTTGTAGTTAGCAAAGTAGGGGATGATATGCGTGTAAACATAGTTTTTGTAATTGTCTTTATTCACCTGACTGCAATCTGCATTTTTAACATTCAGTTCATACCAGTTATCAGCGAAATCTTTAAATAACATATCAGGGAATACGCCTTTGTGTTTTTCGGTTTCTTTCTGAATGTAGTAGTCACGAATCTTATCGTCCATAATCTTCCTGCATTCTTTTTCTGACTTCTTTGAACGAGCTGTTAAAACCTGTCTCTTATACACATCTCCGAGCCCACGAGACTAAGGCGAATCTCG
>UQVI01000110.1 GCA_900544515.1 uncultured Oscillospiraceae bacterium
GAGATTCGCCTTAGTCTCGTGGGCTCGGAGATGTGTATAAGAGACAGATTTAGAGGTGGTAAAAATGATTGTAAATGTTAATGAATATTGCACACCACAAAATGCTTCAATCGGTGTTAAGCAAGCTATCGCCAAAGCTGATAAGGGTGATGTTATTTCCTTTGAGAAGAATGAATACCATTTTTATAAGGAATACAGTGAGCATAAGGTTTATCATATGACGAATACGGATTCTTTTAAAAAACCTGAAAAGTATTTTGCTGTATTACTTGAGGATAAGGAAGATATCACCATTGATGGAAACGGTTCAGTGTTTGTTATACACGGGGATATGTGCGCGCTTTCACTTATAAGATGCAGAAATATTGTTTTAAAGAATTTTACTATCAGATATAATGCACCAACAAATTTTGAGATGACAGTTCAGGAAAAACGAAAAAATTCTATTATTTATTCATTGCCTGACGGTAATCATTTTGATGTTCGGGGAAGAAATATTTATTTTTTTGAACGCAGTCCTTTCTCAAATGAAAAGTATTATGAATTAAAAAATAAGCCTCACAGCTATTGTAATGTTCTCCATAATGGTGATGATGTGCACCGTACACAGGTTTCACCTGTAAGAGCTGTTACGAAAATAAAAAGAATCAGCGATACGGAAGTCTGCATATCTTATCTTATTCCGCCTTCTCTTAAGGTGGGGGATACGATTACAATGTCTGAAAATTACTGTAGGGCGACAAGTGGTTTATTCTTTTGGGAGTGCAGTGATATTATCAGCGAAAATATTACAGTTAATTATATGCATGGATTCGGCTGGCTTTCGCAGATGTGTGAAAATCTTACTTTTGAAAAAATTAGCTTTAAGCCGGCTGATGGTTATGTGGTTTCTTCCTTTGCTGATTGTATTCATGTTTGCGGCTGTAAGGGTTACGTGAGGATAAATGATTGTTTCTTTACTCATCCGCATGATGATGGTATTAATATTCACGGTGCGTTTTTAAGGCTTAAGAAAATAGTGAATGAAAAGACTGCCGTATTTGAATTTGTTCATAAACAGCAGGGTGGTTATAAATCATTCTTCAAAGGCGATCGTGTAAAGCTTTACGACAGAAGAAATCTAAAGGAACTTAATGGTATTTATACAGTATCTGACTCTGTGGATAATATAAACGAGAAAACGGTTAAGATAACTTTTGAGGAAAAACTTCCTGATATGACACCTAAGATGTTTGTTTGTGAAAATATAACATATAATCCAGAGGTTACTATTTCTAACTGTACTTTCAGAGCAATCCCGACCAGAGGTATACTTTGTACAACAGATAAGCCCTCTGAAATATTCTCAAATAAGTTTATTTCTCTTAAGATGCCGGATATCTATATTTCATGTGATTGTAGAGACTGGTATGAATCAGGTCCGTGCAAGAATATGAAGATATATAACAATATATTTTCACAGAAAGATCCTGTTGTATTGGATCCGTTATGTATGCTTAAGCCTGTTGATAATGTTCACGAAAATATAAAAATTTATGATAATAAAACTGAGGTAATTGATGAGTAACAGAAATATGATAATCGGTCAGTCCGGCGGACCGACAGCAGTAATTAATGCCAGCCTCGCCGGTGCAATTGAATGTGCATTTTCTATGAAGGAGATTGATACTGTTTACGGTATGGTAAACGGTATTCAGGGTTTGCTTGAGGATAATGTTATTGATCTTAATGAAAGATTTGAAAACAATCTTTCCAGACTTAACAGACTCAGTATGACACCTGCAATGTATCTTGGATCATGCAGATACAAGCTGTCTGATGATGAAGCTGAATATAAAAAGATAATTGATGCTTTACAGAAATATGATATCGGCTATTTCTTTTATATCGGCGGCAATGATTCAATGGATACTGTTGATAAGCTGTCAGGATATACTAAAAAAAATAATATTGATATTAAGATTGTAGGTATACCAAAAACAATTGATAACGACTTGATGGGAATTGATCATTCGCCCGGATTTGGCAGTGCGGCTAAATATATTGCGCTCGCAGTTCGTAATGTTGCTTATGATACAAGTATTTATAGTATTAAAAGTGTTCATATTATTGAAGCAATGGGCAGAAATGCCGGCTGGATTGCTGCATCCTCTGTTCTTGCACGTGACAGTAAAAATGTAGCTCCGCATCTGATTTATCTGCCGGAGGTTCCTTTCAGCGTTGACAGATTTATCAGTGATGTTAAGGAAAAGCTCAGTGAGTATAACTCGGTTATCGTTGTTGTAAGTGAGGGACTTAAGGATGAAAACGGCGAATACATAAGTGCAAGAAACAGTGTTGATAAATTCGGTCACGTTATGCTCAGCGGTACAGGAAATTATCTTAAGAATATTGTTGAGGAGCATATAGGCTGTAAGGTGCGTGCTCTTGAGCCGGGTATTCTTCAGCGAAGTGCCGGACATACGATTTCATTCACCGATATGACAGAGGCTCAGAATCTCGGCAGAGTTGCTGTGCACGCTGCCGTTGACGGAAAAACAGGTGTATTTGCAACATTAAGAAGAATTTCTGATAATCCGTACAGTGTCGAATATGATACTGAAAAGGTATCTGTGGTTGCCAATGCGGAAAAGACCATTCCTCTTGAATGGATTACAGAGAATCAAAACGATGTTACACAGGAAATGGTTGAATACCTGAAACCGCTTGTTCGCGGTGCTGTTCAGGTGCCATATCGAGATGGTCTTCCTGATTATGTTGGTATTGCTTATCTTGATATGAAAAAGCAGAAATATACTGATTAAGCTACAATTTCAGCATAATTTATTGAAATACAATCATTGTTGTGTTATAATAATAAAAAACAAGAAAGTGAAGTGAAAAAATGCGTAATTCAATCTGCAGATAATAACGTTATATTATGTCTATACACAAGGGACAGCTATATATATTTCGTTATTTGGGTTTAACCTTTTGCAGAAACGCATTTTTCAAAGCTTTCCTTGTATAGTTATGCTTATATATCTATATATTTTCAGCTGTTGAAATTTGCGTTTCGGCAGCTATTTTTATTTGGAGGTATGGAGGTATATAGATATGTCAGAAATAAGTGTAAATCATTTAACATTCGCCTACGATGGTGCAGCACAGAATGTATTTGAAAATGTATCTTTTCATATGGATACAAAATGGAAGTCAGGATTAATCGGAAGAAACGGCAGGGGAAAGACAACGCTTCTGAAATTATTAATGCGGGAGCTTGAGTATTCAGGAGCAATTGTTTCAAAGGTCGATTTTCAGTATTTCCCATATGAGGTTTCTGACGAAAATGAATTGACAATTGAAATCATAAGAGAGCAGTGCGGTAAAGAGGATTGGGAGATCATGCGCGAGCTGAATCTCCTTATGTGTGACAGCGAACTGCTTTACAGACCATTCGTTACACTCTCAATGGGTGAACGAACCAAATGCCTTTTATGTGCAATGTTTCTCAGGGATAATTCCTTTTTGCTCCTGGATGAGCCAACCAATCATCTTGATTCCTTTTCAAGGAAAACGGTCATTGCGTATCTGAAAAAGAAAAACGGATTTATTCTTGTTTCTCATAACAGATTTTTGCTCAATGAGGTCTGTGACCATATCATTTCCATTAACCGCAATGGAATAGATGTTATAGCAGGAAAGTATGATGTCTGGAAGGACAGCTTTGATAAAAGGGAACAGTTTGAAAAAAGTAAGAATGATAAAATAAAAAAGGACATCGACAGACTTGATTCAGCTGCAAAAAGGAATTCGGATTGGTCTTCAAAAATTGAAAGATCCAAGTTTGGTGACGGTCATATCGATAAAGGATATGTTGGACATAAATCTGCTAAAATGATGGCACGTGCTAAGTCTCTTGAAAAAAGAATCAGCAATCAGAAGGCTGAAAAAGAAAAACTTCTTTCAAATACTGAAAACTCCTTTTCTCTTAAGTTGACTCCTGAAGCATACAGGACGAATATGCTGGGATATGTAAAAAATCTTGGCTTGTCCTTTTATGATGATTCTGTGTTTTCAGATGTTTCCTTTGATATATGCAGGGGAGACAGGATTGCACTTTGCGGTAAAAACGGCAGCGGAAAAAGCAGCCTGATAAAAATTCTTCTCGGTGAGCTTTCGCAGACTGCAGGTGAATTCAAAATAAATAACGATGTGAAAATATCCCACGTTTCACAGTCAGATTTTGATATCAGAGGTACGCTTTCGGACTATGCAAGAGCGAATCATATTGAATATGATTTGTTTCTTGCCATACTCAATAAACTGGATTTTAGCAGCACGCTTTATTCCTATCCTATTGAAACCTACAGCAAAGGACAGATCAGAAAGGTGCAGATTGCCAAAAGCCTGTGTGAAAGAGCACATCTGTATATATGGGATGAGCCGCTGAATTATATTGATATCATTTCAAGAGGACAGCTTGAGGATGTGATACTTGCGTATCAACCGACAATGATTTTCGTTGAGCATGACGAAACCTTCTGCCAAAACATCGCAACAAAAAGGATAGAATTATAAAACAAGGCAATGAGAAATATCTTTTGATAATCTCATTGCCTTGTTTCTTAATATTCAACCTTTAAATTTTCCTCTGCTTCGGCCACCTTGAGCATAATTGCACATTCAATTCTCTTTCGGTGCAGTTCACAGCCAAACTCATAAACACCGTTTACGGAGCCTGTGGTGTGGTACGCGTTTGCAGCACAGCCGCCTGAACAGTAAAGCTTTGCAAAGCAGTCCTTGCATTCCTTGTGGGAATATACATTGCATTTTTCAAACTGATTCAGTACATCAGTATTTTTAATGCCGTTCCAGATATCACCTAAAAGGAATTTTTCATCACCTACGAACTGGTGGCACGGATAAAGCTCACCGCTCGGTGTAACAGCGAGGTATTCCGTTCCTACACCGCATCCTGATACACGCTTGACTATACAGGGTCCTGCATCCAAATCAATCATATAGTGATAGAATGTAAAGCCATTGCCTTTTCTGTATCGCCTGAGCATCTCGTCAGCCAGTATCTGATACTGCTCCTTGAGTACAGGGAGATCTTCCTCCTTAAGTGCATAAGACTCAGTTGGGTCAGATACCACAGGCTCAATGGAAAGCTCCTTAAAGCCCAAATCTGCCATATGAATGATATCACTTGCAAAGTCGAGATTGTTATGCGTGTATGTACCTCTCATATAATAATCCATCTGATTTCTTGAGTCAGCAAATTTTTTGAATTTGTCAACAATTAAATCATAGGACCCTGTGCCATTTCTGGATACTCTCATAGTATCGTTAACTTTTTTTCGTCCGTCAAGTGATAAAACGACATTGCCCATTTCTTTATTGCAGAAATCAATCACATCATCATTAATCAGCAAGCCGTTTGTTGTAAGTGTAAATCGGAAATTTTTGTTGTATTTCTTTTCCTGCTCTCTTCCGTATTTTACAAGCTCCTTGCAAACTTCCCAGTTAAGCAGAGGCTCGCCGCCGAAAAAGTCAACCTCAAGGTTGCGCCTTGTACCGCTTTGCTCAATGAGAAAGTCAAGCGCACGCTTTCCTGTTTCAAGGCTCATCAAGCCTTTAGGTCCGTCGTATTCACCTTTGCCTGCAAAGCAGTATTTACATGCAAGGTTACAGTCGTGTGCCACATGAAGGCATATTGCCTTAACAACGCCCTGACGCTTTTTGAATTGTGAGGCAACCTCCTCAAAGGTATCTTCAGCGAAGAGCCTGCCGTCCTTTATGAGTGCTTCAATATCCTCAAAGCAAATGTCAATATCCTCAGCTGTTACTTCATCATCATTCTTGTATTTTTCAAGAATAAAGGACTTTATTTCATCCTTACTTTTTTTCTTGTACATCGTTATAATATCATATGTTGCCTCGTCAACGGAATGAACGCAGCCACTGTTCTGATCCAGTATGATATCTGTCTCTTATACACATCTCCGAGCCCACGAGACTAAGGCGAAT
>UQVI01000111.1 GCA_900544515.1 uncultured Oscillospiraceae bacterium
GCATACGATATTCGCCTTAGTCTCGTGGGCTCGGAGATGTGTATAAGAGACAGATATGAAAAGAATATCTGCTTTTTTAACTGCTCTTATTTTAATGTTAACTATATTTGTTTTCCCTGCTCAGGCAGAGGAGAGTAATAAGGTGCTCAATATTTCTGCAAAGGACAGCTCAAAGGATATATCGGATAAGCTGTATGGTCTGTTTATTGAAGACATTTCATATGCCTGTGACGGCGGACTTGTATCCAATCTTGTCAACAATGATTCCTTTGAATATGAATTTAACAGGACAACCGGCTGGAAATTTGATAACCTTGATGTTTCAACGGATGATACGTCAGCACCGCTTAATATCAATAACCCTACATATGCAACGATCCGAGTTGAGGGCAAGGGCAGTGTAACCAATCTTGGTTTTACCGAAATGTATGATTACAAGACATACGACAGGAATGAGAAAAAAGCAAGCACACCTGATATGGGTTTTAAGGAAAATGCGGAATATGATTTTTCCTGCTATATAAATAATAAGGATTTTGAGGGCACTGTTTCAGTTTATCTTGATTCTGAAAAAAACAGGTCCAATATTACAGAGCTGGATATTTCAAAAAGCGGTAACATCTGGAATAAGCTTTCAACAACCCTTACTTCTGTTGCACAGGAGGACGGAGGACTTACCATAGAATTTAACGGCAAGGGTACAATCTGCCTTGACTTTGTAACACTTGTTCCGAAGGACAGTCACGGATACGGTACAGATGAGTGGAAATATACCACACTGCGTTCAGACCTTTACACTGCACTGGAGCAGATGAATCCGTCCTTTATCCGTTTTCCGGGCGGCTGCCTTGCTGAGGGTGACAGCCTTGCAAATCTTTACAGCTGGAAAGAGACTATAGGGCCTCTTGAGGAGCGTGTTCAGTTTTATAATCTCTGGAGAGATGATCAGGGCAGAGATTACATAAACACGATGGCGATGGGTTATCACGAGTATTTTCAGCTCTGCAGTGATCTTAAGGCAGAGGCTCTTCCTATTTTAAATGTGGGTCTTACCTGTCAGGCAAGAGCAGGCTATGATGATCACGTTCTGGCTCTTAAAAAGAATACGATGTCTGATTCCGAGTGGGAGACGTATCTGACGGAAACAAGAAATATTGACCTTGAAAATACGCAGGAAAGAGAAGATTTTACAAATTATATTGACGGTCTGAATATCAAAACCGATGCGGATTTTGAAAAATATCTTGATACCATTGCGCTTCGTCCGGGTACGAAGGAGTGGAACGCCTATGTTCAGGATATTCTTGATTTAATCGAATATGCAAACGGTGATGCAACCACAACCTACTGGGGTGCAATCCGCGCAGCCAACGGCAGTGCCAAGCCGTTCAATATTAAATATATCGGTCTCGGCAACGAGAACTGGGGCAGCATTTACGAAAGAAATTTCAGAGCACTTTACAAGGAAGTGAAGAAGGCTTATCCTGAAATTACAGTTATTTCATCATCCGGCACATATCTTGAGGGTGAGGCTTATGATGAAAACTGGAGTTGGATTAACAAGGATTTCCGTGATACTGTAGTTGATGAGCATTACTACACCTATGACGGATATCTCTTTGACCATAATAACAGATATGATCATTTCGACCGTGACGGTGCACACGTATTTATCGGCGAGTATGCAGTTACACCTGCTGGTGTGGGCACGCTGCTTACCAAGTCAAATATGTTCGGTGCAGTTGAAGAGGCAAGCTATCTGACAGGTGTTGAGCGTAACGGCGATGTGGTTGAAATGGCATCCTATGCACCGACCTTTGCAAAGGTAAATGCACAGAGCTGGAATGTCAACCTGATTTGGTTTGATTCTCAGGAGGTTGTGCTTACTCCGAATTATTACGTTCAGATGCTTTATGCAAATAACTACGGCACAAAATATCTTGCGTCCACATTTGCAAACGGAGAAACTGTTCAGGACGGTATTTATGAGTCTGTAACTGTGGACGAGAACGCACAGACCTTGTATGTTAAACTGGTAAATACTACAGGTAAGGCACAGAGTGTGGATGTGAACCTGTCAGGTTTCGGCGATATCAACCGTGTATCTGCTCAGTCCATTGAGGGCAGCTATAAATCCGCCTGCAATGAGATTGGCAAGAATACCACATATCCTGTTGAAAAGGATTATAAGGCTGATGAAAAAGTAAGTGTTGAAATGGGGAAATATGATGTTGCTGTTCTACGTATTGCCTACGGAAATAACGACGGAGCATCATTATATACTTTACCGAATTTTATAAATACAATGACACAGGATACAACGAGGTATCTGCCTGATGTAATTAAAATCGGTGCGCCTTGCGGTGCAGCAGGTGCAGTGGTTATTATAGGTATGGTTGTAGCAATTGCTGTAACATTAAAAAAGAAAAAGTCAAAGAAGAATGAAAAATGAACATAACCTTTTATTCAAATGTAACAACTGAGGAAGCGCTTTTTAAAAATATTCCTGACCTTAAGGCGCATAATGTTAAGGTTATAAAACTGAGTGATAGGGAACATTTATTGAATGATGCAGAGAATACAGAGCTTCTTTTCCTTGATGCTATGGGAAAAGCTGACCGTGAGCTTATTGACCATATGACCCGGCTTAAGCTCATTCATTCTGAGGGCGTAGGCTATCAGGGTGTTGATGTGGAATATGCTACAGAGAAGGGTATTATTGTCTGTAACAATAAGGGTGTAAATGATACTGCCGTTGCTGAGGATACACTGCTTTTAATGCTTTCCTGTTTAAAGCAGATTATCACAGGGCATCAGTCTGTATACGACGGAAGACAGATTGAGGTAAAAAAGGCTTCCTTTGGTGTGATAAGAGAGCTCAGCCAGTGCACAGTGGGATTAATCGGATTCGGCGATATTGCCAGAGCAACAGCTAAATTCTGTAATGCCTTAGGTGCCAGAGTGATTTATACCAACCGAACAAGGTATCAGGAACTTGAGGAGGAGTATGATGTTGCATACTGTTCTATGGATGAACTTCTTAAGCAGTCTGATTTTGTATCTCTTCACGTTGCCGTAACAGAGGATACGAGGGAAATGGTTGATTCTGAGTTCCTCTCAAAAATGCGGGATGATGCCTTTTTAATCAACACCTCACGCGGTGACCTGGTAAATAATGTGGCCTTGCTGAATGCTCTGCTTAATAACGAAATTGCAGGCGCAGGACTTGATGTAATATCACCTGAGCCTGTTGAAAGGGATAATATTCTCCTGGATGAAAGAGTAAGGGATAAGCTGATATTAACACCGCATATTGCCGGAATAACGAATCTTACTGTTAAAAGAATTTACAGAAATATATGGGAAAATATAACAAGATATATAGACGGCCAACCGTTAAGGAATAGGGTGAACTGATATGAAAAAACTATTGTGTATATTAATTTCTGTTGTTATGATGATTACAATATTTTCCGGTTGCTCAAAGACAGCCGAATTTACTTTTTGTCCCGATATAAAAACAGGAGATATTTCAATTGTCTCTTTTAACTGCGCAGCCCCCTGGGGTAGTTTTATGAAGGGTACAGCAAGCAGTGAAAGAGTAAAACGCTTTGCGGCTTATATGAATGCGGTTAAACCGGATTCAATCGGTACACAGGAAATGAATTCCGATTGGATGAATAAGCTCACTGATTTAATGCCGGAATATGATAGCTATGGTGTAAAACGCGGCGGCGATGATAGTGAAAAGAAGAGCGAAATGAATTCAATTTTTTGGCTTAAAGATAAATATGAGTGCATTGTGCAGGATACCTTCTGGCTTTCCGAAACACCTGACACTGAAAGCAAGTACGAGGGCGCAGGCTGTTACAGAATATGCTCCTATGTAATGCTCAGAAATAAGGAAACAGGTGAGTGCTATCTCCATATGAATACGCACCTTGATAATGCCAGCGACGAGGCAAGAGTTTTCGGAGCACAGGTTATCAGAGATAAAATCAATGAAATTAAATTAACCTCATCCCAGCGTGATTTTAAGATTGTGTTAACAGGTGATTTTAATGATATTGAAAGCGGAAACCCTGTTCAGACAATAAGCGGAGTTTTGACAAGCTGTTCGAAAGTAGCACCGCAGAATAAGCAGTGCACCTATACCGATTGGGGCAAGCTTGAAAATGACGGCGAGCCTATTGATTTTATCTTTACGGATGCAACACCGGTTGACTATCTCATTTTAAATGATACCGCAAATGGTTATGTATCAGACCATTACGGTGTTTACGCAACAATTAGTTTTTAAAGTAATTAAGCAGTATAATAGAGTTTAAATAATCAGGTTGAATTTTCAGGGAGTATCAATGGCCAAACAGAAGAAAAGGAAAAAACAGCCAAAGAATAAAATTTCGAATTATGAGCATCAAAAATTTTACTGCTTAATTATAGTTCCATATATTTTCATATTATTGATATGTATGAATTATGAGCAGGTATGCTATTTTTGTGCAAAGGCATTTTCAGAATCAAATCATTTTTTATATCAATCAAAAACATCTTTTTTTTTAATAGCGTTTTTTGTTTTATTATTCATTCTGATGATTGTTTTGGGTGTGTTTATTGATAATGCACAAAAATTGGAGCTTGGTTTCAAAGACTATTTTTCGATGAAAAATATCAAAGCAAATAAGCAAATAAAAAAAGTTGTGATTCAATCCGTCATTATTCTTTTACTTTGTGCATTATCTTTTTGCTTGGGAAGTCAGTCAAAATATGTTGCAGAGAATAATGCTGTTATTTTATATAGTTTATTTCAGGAAGACCAAGAATATATAAATTATGATGATGTTGTATCAGTAGAAGTTAAGGCGGAATATCACAGCGGCATTCATACTGCACACTCTCATTCATCAGGAAGATACAGGCTCATTGTCATTTTAAATACAGATACAACACGGTTTGAAGCAGATGAATATGATTTCGGAAATGATTATTCAAAAATTATGGGATTTTTAGATACTTTTGATTCAGGTATAGTTACTGCTGATAAAGAAAGTATAATAGAAATGCAATCATATAATAACAGTGAAAAGGTGATTCTTGATTCGATTATGAATAGGTATTAATCGCTTAGAGCAAATTATAATTCTTATAAAACAAACCCACTATGATATTTTTACTTTGCAAGTATCATAGTGGGTTATAAATTTTTTGGAATAATATTATCGTTTTTGTTTATGATAATGGATCACCTGTATAACTGTCAACTAAATTTCCGTCAGCATCCCAGCTGACTAAAATATGACTGTAATATTCATTGCCGTTACTGTCTGACTCTTTTAGAGACTCATCGTTTCTATATTCTAAATCGTAATAATTTTCATAATATACAAGGTATCCGTCAGTATCAAAATAAATACAGTAAAGCGGATACTTATTTCCTTTACTATCGATATAATCACCGTTATAAGGATCGTATTTATAATAATCCCCAGATCTGTCATAGTACAAAACATCATTTGGGTCTGCATAGGAATTTCCGTATAAATCGTAATATGTTTCTACTCCGTCCACATAATATGCGTAATGAGTCATTGGGAATTCCTCTTTTAACCCTATTTTTCCCGCTGTTATTGAACCATTTGAAGAAATGGTAATGGCCATTACAGCGATGAAGGATATGACAGCTATTACAAAAGAGATGACTGCCACCTTTGACCATTTTCTGCTGTTCCTGATTGTTTCTTCATCCTTATGAATTTCATGTAAGCTGTATTCAACACATTTACATGCAGGACATAGAAATGTATCTTCATCATAAATGGTTGCGCAGTTCATACATTTTTTTGATACGGAAGATTCCAGAGTTTTCTTTTTAGCGAAGTAAATGAGTGGACAAATCAATGGAAAAAAAACAGTTAATACAATCCCTGTCTCTTATACACATCTCCGAGCCCACGAGACTAAGGCGAATCTC